>JAHIZN010000337.1 GCA_018814245.1 bacterium | reverse complement strand
TGCTTGTAGTTGTACATTATTTGAGCAGCCAATCAAGCAGCGGACAAAGCCTGCCCCCCTGCGAATGCCTTATCCTTACCCACAAGTCCAACCACCATTAATTCAGCAATTCAACAATTCAGCAATTCAACAATTCAGCAATTCAGCAATTCAACAATTGACAATTGCTGAATTAATGAATTGTTGAATTATTAATCATTTTGCGGTACATGCTTCTGTTATTTTGCAGCATTTCCCATCAGAATTCTGTTCCCCCAAAGATGTGGGTAAGGATAAGTGCGAATGCAGGGGGGCAAGCCTGCCAGAGGTACTACCTCCTGTCCCTACAACCGTTATGTCAGGTTTTTTGTTGGTTTCCATATAGTTACAATCAGCTACCTTCTTTTTTTGTTTTTTTTGCAAGTCTTTTCTCTTTCAATGTTTTTTCAGCTTTCTTTTTTACCTCTTTTTTCGCATTTTGATCTTTAGCCATGTTTTTTCCTCCTTTTAATTTTATAATTTAGTAACTATTCAGGTTGCAAGACATAATTAAGGCAGGGACAAGGGGGTAGCACCCCTGGCACCCTGCAGATACTACGCCATAACATTAATTTTTGATAGCTTGGATAGGGAGATTCCTGCATTCGCAGGAATGACAATATTCCCAGCGATGCTCGGAGGAAATTAAAGTTATCAGATCCTAATATTTAATCGTGATACAGCACTATGGCTGGCAATCAAAACATATTCCCATGCCCATATCTTTCGATAATCAATTTGATGAGATTGCTTGTAGACTTATCTGGAATAAATGGTATGGAAACAACCCTTCCGCCATGAGTCTCAACGCATTCCCTGCCCTTAATATCATCTATTTTGTAATCCCCGCCCTTAACTAAGATGTTTGGGACTATTTCCTCAATCAGTCTTTCCGGGGTAAATTCATCAAACATAACGATATAATCAACACAAGAAAGTGCTGCCAAAACCTCTGCCCTGTCCTGTTCACCAACCAATGGACGCAAAGGACCCTTATTGGCACATACTGACCAGTCTGTATTTAGCCCCATGATCAAGACATTGCCAAGTCTTTTTGCTTCCTCGATGTATTTGACATGACCTATATGCAAGATATCAAAACACCCATTGGTAAAAACAATCTTTTTGTTCTGGCTTTTGAGTATGCCAACTATTTGTTTTATTTCACCCAAGCTCTTAATCTTTTCACTCATAAGAACCCTTAACCCTTTCTCTTAATTCTGAGGCAGTAACTACAGCAGTGCCTATCTTTTCTACCACTATTCCTGCTGCAAAATTAGATAAAATAGATGCCTCTTTCATCTTTGCTCCACATGCAATGCTTAAAGACATCACGCTTACCACTGTATCCCCTGCACCAGTTACATCATAGACCTCTTTTGCAACCGTAGGAATATGGGTGATGCTTCCATCCTTCTCAAAGAGCGACATGCCATCTTCTCCTCTGGTGATCAGCACTGCCTCGCTTTCAAGCTCTGAAAGTATTCTCTGTCCAGCAAGCAAGAGTAGTTCTTCATCGGTAATCTTTTGATGGATAATTTCTCCTGCCTCAAGATGATTAGGGGTAATCACAGATATTCCCTTATAATATAAGGAATGGTTTACCTTTGGATCAACAATTATTGGCAAAGAGTTTTTCCGGCATAATGGAATCAGCTCCTCCAGTAATCGAGGAGAAACAACCCCTTTACCATAATCAGAAATAACTACTGCTCTTATCTCTGGCAGGAGCATTTTAACATAACTCAACATCTGTTTTGCCACCCATTCAGGGATTTCTCCCCTTTGTTCCCGATCAATCCTGAGCATTTGTTGTGAGTGAGCAATGACCCTTGATTTTAATGTTGTGGGCCGTTCACTATCAACAACAATACCATCTACATCAATATTTTTTTTTCTCAATTCTGCAATCAATTTTTGAGCCGTACCATCCTCACCAATTATACCAACCGGGTATACCTTTCCGCCAAGGACACGAATATTATTGACCACATTCCCTGCCCCGCCTGGGGAAAAAGTAATAGAGGTAACATCTACCACCGGCACAGGTGCCTCTGGTGATACTCTGGTTACCTTGCCCCAAACAAACTCATCCAGCATTAAATCACCTATCACAAGCACATTTGCCTCATTAAACTTTGAAATAATATTATCCAGCCTTTTCTTATCCATAGCGTAATCCTCCATTTCTATAGGTATTATAGGTCTTGTAAGACCTATAGTTCTTTCAATAACGCCAATTTTTTTCTTGTTTCATCAGGGATTATATCAGGATTAGTAATCACCGCATTCTTTAGAGCAGAAGCACAACCACATGTGCCAGAGATACCGCCTCCCCTCTCCTGTGGAATTCTACTGATTATATTATTGATTATCCTTTTAGCATTAGCAACATTTTTATTCAGGTTTTCTATAACCATTTCTACAGTAACATCACCAGTTGATTCATGCCAGACATCATAATCTGTGACCATAGCAAGTGTGGCATAGCAAATCTGTGCTTCTCTGGCAAGTTTTGCCTCTGGCATAGCAGTCATGCCAATAATATCAAAACCAAGTTGACGGTAGGCATTTGATTCAGCCCGGGTAGAGAACTGTGGTCCTTCGATGCAAACATAAGTTCCTCCCTTATGAACGCAACATCCTGCATCTGTAGCTGTATCAAGCAGGATCTGGCTTAAGGTGGGGCAAAATGGATCAGCCATGCCAACATGAGCTACCATTCCCTCTCCAAAAAAGGTAGAAATCCGATGCTTAGTATAATCAAACACCTGATCAGGTATAACCATATCCAATGGCTGAAACTCTTCTCTCAAGCTTCCTACAGCACTAATACTTATAATCCATTCTACACCAATTGATTTTAAGGCATAGATATTTGCCCTGAAGTTTATCTCTGTGGGCATAATACAATGCCCTCTTTTATGCCTTGCCAAAAAGGCTATTTTTTCACCATTAAGGCTGCCAATAATTAATTCATCAGATGGCTTCCCAAAGGGGGTGTCAACAGCCATTGTTGTAATATCTTCTACTCCATCCATTTGATAAAGTCCACTGCCGCCAATAATCCCAATCCGTACTTTTTCTTTCATCTTGTTTCCCCTTAACTAATAGTAATTATTCAGCTTTCAATTAGATAATGAAAATTCTTCATCTCTTTTTATGGTTGAATATTTACAAATTATACCTCAAACATAGCTGCAAGTCAAGTTTTATTTTGCTTGTTTTTAGTAATTATTCAGGCATAGGAATGATTATGGCAGGGACAAGGGGGTAGCACCCCTGGCACCCTGCAGCTACAGCTATTCGTACTTGTAGCTGCGACCTGCCAGAGGTGCTACCTCCTTGTGGTCGCCTCTTATGTATGGCAGCAAAAGACAGGGGAGTATCCTTGACACCACAAAGAATTGGCGAAATAGTTATACTTGCTTCAAACTAAAATTACTTGGCAATTCACAAAGAACAATGCCCGTGAAAAACTTGGCAGGCATTATCAAACTGTCAGGAATTAATGTCAGGATGTACTGCTGTCGTGTCAACCTTAATTTGACGCATAACAATTTGTAGGGACATCCCTGCCAGAGAGGCTCCCTTCTTGTGGGTGTCCGTTAAGCAGGGACAAGCCCTGCAGCTACGATGTAATCGATTGTTGTGTGTGGGAATCTTTGTAGCTGCGACCCTTGTGGTCGCTTATTGGTGGCAGAGACAGGGGAGGCAGCACCTCTATCATCCCCTGCATTCGCAGAGCTTGCCCCTGCGAATGCAGGGGGGCAGACTCTGTCCATACATAATTAACTATGCGACAATTAACAGTTGACACAGCACTGCCAATTTTCATCGGTAATTAAATATTGCACAAAAATGGAAATTTTTATTGACAAAATGAAAATATTGTGGTATATATTAATTATCTTGATTTTTGGACAACTTCATTTTTATTGTGTGTTCTTTCTACTAATCTTCAATTTTTGTTTTCGCGATCAATTTCGAATAATAAAGAATATGCTGCTACAAAAAATAAATAATTTGCTTTGTGTCTCTGCATTTTCAAAAGAAAAAAATGGAGGAATAGGAATGATGATTATTATTTTTCATCTAATTTGTCTTAATCCTATTACAAATATGACATCAAAGGTTAGCAAATATTAAGCGGACAGGCTGTTTTTAAGCCTGAGCCGCTTTTTTTATCATTATTTTTAGATGGAGGCATGGTAAAATGAACAAGGTAGTGAATAATATCAAGGCTTATGTGATTGTGATGGTGTTGGCGGTAATGGGGTTTGTTACGAATAGCTGGGCTATTGGAGGACTATACGATGGCATCATGGTCACGCCTTACTATGGTACGGTAGGGATTTCAGCAACCTTAACTACTAATAATGATATTGCATTTGATTCCAATGAACAGGTAAGGATTGATTTTGGTACCATTCAGAGCCTTACCACTGTTACAGCTGATACTGAGGGCAATTTTTTACTGCCATTTACCATACCCATACATAATGCAGGGATAGCAACCATTACCGCTACCGGACTTAGCTCTATGCGGGCTACTACCACTACCTTTGCTGTGCTCAATCTATCAATTACCCCTGTCACAGGTACAGTAGGCACTATTATTACTGTTACTGGAGAAGGATATACTGACGATGAGTACATAATTATTTTCTTTGGCACTTCTTCTCTTAATCCAATAACCTCTACCTATGCAAACACTGCAGGCAGCTTTAGCACTACCTTTACTGCCAATTTCCAATCTTCATCTACAGTAAATGTGAAAGCTAAAGGATCATCTGATAGGTTAGCAAATACTACCTTCTATCTGCCTGATCAACTTATCATTGAACCTGACGCTACTACTGTCAAGGCAGGTGAAATAGTAACCTATACGGCTATTGCCAGATCCTCGGTGGGCGGCAGCTGGACGGTTACTGATAATACAACATTTGGCATAGATAATACAATAGCCGGCAGCATGACAACACATGGCATCTTTACTGCCAGCAAGGTTGGGACATGGACAGTTACCGGCACATACACTGCATTGGTTGACACAGCCTTAGTCACTGTCATTCATGGCACAGCCACGACATTTTCGATTGCACCGGCAGCAGCAACGGTTACCGCCGGGGAGCAGGTGGTGTATACAGCCACAGCAACAGATGCTTGTGCTAACGAATGGAACGCAACAGGCGAGACAGCCTTCAGCGTAAATGACAGCTGGGGCAGCATGACAACACAGGGCACCTATACTGCTGGCATGGTTGGCAACTGGATTGTGAAAGGCACGCACACGACTACAGGTAAGGTTGGCACAGCCTCAGTCATTGTCACCCATGGTGCAGCAATGACATTTTCGATTGCACCGGCAACAAAAACCGTTACAGCCGGAGAGCAGGTGGTGTATACAGCCACAGCAAGGGATGCTTGTGCTAACGAATGGAACGCAACAGGCGAGACAACCTTCAGCGTAAATGACAGCTGGGGCAGCATGACAACACAGGGCACCTATACTGCTGGCATGGTTGGCAACTGGATTGTGAAAGGCACGCACACGCCTACAGG
>JAHIZN010000336.1 GCA_018814245.1 bacterium | reverse complement strand
TATTCCTGTTTCGCTGCAATTATTTTTCCTAAGTTTACACCCTTTGTGGTTCTTTCTCCGCCAGAGGTGCTACCTTTTCTCGTTGCAATAGCTGCTGACTAACGAGGCTTGATGCAATTATCCACAACCGCACAGGTGGATATGTTTCGCAGGCAATATCTGAATAAAGCTAATCGGTTCAAACATGCCCACTTACCACCTACAAATTACACCAAACCTTCCTTCTTTACTATCCTCATCAGCTCTTCATCGGTAATTGTTGCTTTTTTGGGTTTAATATATATTGTCAACAACCATATTTTCTGCTCCTTATCAACAACATAGGTAATAACCCTATAACCACCCCTTTTGCCTTTAAGAACATCTGAACTCTTTAGTCGTATCTTGTAGATTGCTTTGCCTAAAGCCTTTCCTGCTTTGGGATTTTCTCTTAGAATTCCGGCTAATTCCTTCAGATCGTGTTTTATCTGAGGGTAGCTTTTTTGAAGACTGCGAATCTGTTGCTTGAAATACTCTGTTGGAATAATTTCATAATTCATCCAGAAATTCCTCAAGGGTTTTTTCATGAATTTTCCCTTTTTTCTGCATATTTACCTCACGGCAGGATTGCCGTAACCCTAACAGTATTTCTTGTTTTTCCTGTAATACCTCCAATTCTCCAGTTATTTTCTTCCATACCTTAAGTGGAAGAACAACCTCTTGAGGTCTTCCTCTTTCATCGGTAAGATACCTCATGCTTGAAATGGCCATTGGCATGATGCACCTCCTTTCTTTGTAATAGTAGGCTCACGACCACTGATCTCAACCCCATCGTAGGCAATGTCCAAGTCACGGACAGTCTCTGGTGATTCCACAGCACTTCCAAAAAGGATAAGCCTTTTTGCCCCAAACTTACTGGCGATAATCACTCTGGCGGTCTATCTGCGAAATGGTTATGGACATAATTTGTTTTTCCTTTTGTTATTTCTTGCTTCCCAATGTCAATTTCAACGATTTTCTGAATGTTGATTTCGTCTGCATGACTGTTTCATTAGGTTATTGAGCAATTACCATTTTTGGATAATAACGATTTGTTAGTAAAATCTCTTCTTTAATCTCTTGCGAATCCAATCAGGATTTCTCCTTAAATCCAATACCGCAACAACTATCGCTGTTGATCCATTGATATTATAATAAATTGCAAATGGAAATCTCTTCGAAAGCATTCTATGCAACCCGTAATGCTTGCTGTGAATTCCTGCATGAATTTTGAGTGATTCAATATCTGACACAATGCTGTCAAAAAAATAGCTTCCGACACCCTCTTCGTTTGAATCATAAAATTCCTTTCCCTCGATCAAATCCTCTTTTACATGACTTAGAGCTATAACATCATGAATTTTCACAAGTTGGCACCCTTCAATTCTTGAATAGATATAAAGCTTGCTTTCCCTGAATTAATCAAATTAACTCTTTCATCAAGTATTTCCTTATGCCATGCCGGAGATTCAATTTCTTTTTTTTCAAGATAAAGACTGTCCCATATCTCTTCCATCAATATTATTTTCTCATTAACAGGCATTTCTTTAATTTCAGTAGTAAGCATTTTATATGTCTCCTGTTTGCTGTATTAACCTTGCTAACGATAAAGTTGATTTGTGAGCAAATTCTACTTCAACATATCGTAAGCGTTCAGCTATCAGCCTTCAGCTTTTATAAGGCATTACGGCATAAAAGGAAGTAGCACTTCTGGCAAAGGTAGCACCTCTGGCACAGGAAGGAAGGCGTAAAGTTAGACACGCTTCATTTGCCTTGATTTTATGGTCTTTGCTGATTGCTGATAGCTGACGGCTGAACGCTTACAATATATCATTGGGCAAAAAAGGCAGCCGCAGCAGTCTTCTCTCTGACAGTAGGCTCACGACCACTGATCTCTTTTTTTAAGGAGAGCAACTCATTAATTTTTTCATCCATAAGTTCCAAGTTGATGACGAATCCGCACGATATTTGGGGTAATGACGCTAAACGCACCGACAAACTCTGATGCATGGTCATCAAACGCTTTGGAAACAAGAGCCGCTTTGGTTGTTGGCATCAACCCCACTAACCGCAACAGCACAACTCCTGTGTGGACAAGCCCTTGACGATAGACCATTTCCCCAAAATCTTTATCTGCGGTGAGCAATAAAGACTGTTGAGCATTCGCTTGTTGAAGCACCACATCATCGGTGATACTTGGCGACATTTCCGCGATATACAGCACCTTGTACCCATCTTGACGCAATCGCACAACAATAGGTTTGTCAACATTTTCGTCTGCCAGAAGATTCATGCCACTTTCTCCAACACGGGATAAATCACATCAGCTCGGAGCGATTGAGCAGCAAAGTTCAATGATGCATAAATTGCCGGTTTTGTAAGATGTGGATGGGCTTCAAGCAATTGCTCAATCGTTTCTCCAGCAGACAACTTTTCTAAAATCAGTTCAACGGTAATCCGTGTCCCTGCAACCACAGGTTTCCCCATCATGATAGATGGATGTGATTGAATTAATTGCGTGTTCATATGTTCTTGTTCCTCCTTATTGAGAGCAAGCCCCAATCTTTGTCTCTGGTGATTCCATGGCACTTCCAAAAAGGATCAGCTTTTTTGCCCCAAACTTATGGGCGATAATTACGCTGGCGGTCTATTTGTGAAGTGGTTATGGGCATGGGTTATTTTTCCTTTTGTTATTTGTTACTTCCCCACTGAGGGCAACCACCGTCAATTATAATTATACAACCATGTTCTTTTGCAGCCTTTTTCAACTGACTATTTCCACAATTAAAGAAATCCGTAGCCATTTTGCTGCCTCCATATTTATTTAGGGCATCAATAAGGACAGGCTCGGAGCCATATTCACCTCTCCTGATAAAAAATGAGTAGTCGCCAGCTATAACCGCCAAATCTTTAGCTTTCAAGGCAGCAATCAGAGGCTTAACTGCACGGGCATCTTTTATCTTGCCCAGTGCCTCTACTGCATACCATCGGGCATCTGACTTTTCATCCTTCAAGGCAGCAAGCAAGGGCTCAACTGCAGAAGTGCCTATCTTAACAAGTGCCTCTGCTGCATTACTTCGGACATTCCAACCTCCATCCTTCAGCTCTTGAATCAATTTATCTACACGGTCTGTTTTGGAACATCCAGCAACTGGGATAAAACAACAAATAAGTGAAATAATTGTTACTGCGATGAAAATAACCCTGAATCTCCGCAAAAGAGCAGGGTCAAAACCCATTCCTTTGTTCACTTGCATTTCTTTGTTATCCATAATTTTTTCCTCTTTGAAAATACAGTACTGTCAAAAACTTAACCACAGAGAACACAGAGAATTAAGTTCTGCTTTGTACTCTCTATGGTTCCTTGTGTTCTTTGTGGCTATCTTCCATTTTATTTTTAACATTATCAGTATCAATATCCATAAGCCTTTCCACCCTTTCTTTAAACATCAGAAAGATTGTTGATATCTGTTCAATGCCTGGAAGCATTCGAGCCCATTCTAATTGGAAACCGTAACCATGATAGACAACATGACGAAATTTCCTAAATGGAGCAAGAGCAATAAAGAGTGTATTGTCAATCAGGAGCGGTAAACCTTTGAGTGGAGGATCAGAAATACCCTTCACAATTTCTGTATGCCAATTATCACCAACAGGCAGGGCTATATTATGGTATCGATAGAATCGCTTCAGGATATTTTCTACTCCGCCATACCATTGAGCAAGAAAGGCAGCCGCAGCCGTCTTCTCTCTGACAGTAGGCTCACGACCACTAATCTCTTTCTTTAAGGAAAGCAACTCATTAATTGTCTCATCCATAAGTTCAAATTCAATACCAACCTCTTCTTTTAGGTCATTGAGCTTCATATACCAATCTTCCTTTTTTGGCAATATAACGGGTGAAACGGGTTGTTGGCTCAAGTGGAACTATATCAACCGGCATCCCAATCTCTTCTTCCATGCTTGCACCCAATTCAAAGAGCTTCCAGCCATCAACCCCATCGCAGGCAATGTCTAAATCACGGGCAGTCTCTGGTGATTCCACAGCACTTCCAAAAAGGAGCAATCTTTTTGCCCCAAACTTACTGGCGATAATCACACAACGATCTATCTGCGAACTGGTTATGCTCATAGTTTGTTTTTCCTTTTGTTACTTCTTGCTTCCCCACTGAGAGCTACTGCTACCAAAGTCAATCGCATTCAAACGCTAACTGTGCCTGATTCGTCGAACGGGTTTTTCAACATACTATTTACATATGCTTACATCGTTGCTGCCTTAGCATTACATACCCACACCAACAGCAGAAACTTGTAAATGCCCATGTTTTTCTCGATGTGCAGGAATACCATATAACATTCCTTCAGCACTAATATCTTCGTCAATATCCGGCCAGTGTACACCATAGCCATCTCCAATTATCTCAAACCTTGAGCGTTGTTTGGGAGTTGCCTTTAAGAGACGCCATGACCATGTAAGTGGTACGCTAATAGTACGACCATCAACAAGCTGGGCAATAATTTCTTCTTCTCTGACACAAATATCTTTAATTCGTGGTTCTATTAAATTATCCACAGTGCTCATCCCATGCCTCCATAAGTTTGTTTTGATTAGACTGAATAATTTGATGAATCAAATTAAGTTCCTTTGAAGAAAAGCCATGGTTTTTGCTTAACATAACAGATTCAAGCCAAAATTTGCAAACCATTCTTTCCCGTTGGACATGTATATGTTTTGGTTCATAACAATCGAAGCTGCAAAAGAAAAACCGATACGGTCCAGGGATATTTTTGACTGTTGGCATTGGGTAATTCCCCCTATCCTCTAAGAATTGCGAACAATAACGATAACAAGATAACCGCAAATGAGAAGAGCCCGATAATGGTTTATCTCTTAGAATTTACACCCTTTGTGGCTCTTCTTCTGTATTTGCGTGCTATTGTTATGCTTCTGTGGCTTAATACCACAACCGCACAAGTGGAACAGTTTCGGACAGATGGGAAAGCACCTCTGTCACATGAGTCCCTACAACGCTAACCGTTCATTGCTTGCTCATCTGATGGACAATCCTTTAATGTCAATGACAGCTCCACTTCGGGTAAGAAAATCCATTCCTACTATCCCTTCGATTTCAAACCCATAGTCCATTACCCCAAATTCAACCTCAAAGTCTTTAACCTTTAACTCGCCCATTACCAAACTATCTATCCGTCGAACAAAGACAAACTCAACCCCTCCCACACCTCGAATCTGACGAATTGAATCGAATGGCTCAGCTACTAATCCAATAGATGCTGCTTTATCAGCAGAGAAAACACTCCCTGCTGAACCTGTATCAATAAGGGCTTCCTTAAAATCAAGCTGATTACCTTGATATACTAAGGTGACTGTTATAAAGGGAAGACCTTCTCTAATATGAATCTTCTCTGAACACCTCGAATTCCCATCCATCTGCGTTCTATGATATCAAGCGTTTTACGATCTGTGTGCAGAACATAAAGCTCACGCTCCGGACTTTGATGATGAAATTGAGCATAACCCTGCATAGCTTCTTGAGAGTTGGCAAAAGTATTGACAACAGCAATCTCATCCAGAATACGCTTAGTTGCTTCAGAATGAGCCTTAACTGCTTCAACCAAAAGCCATTGACTATGGTAGTAAGCCCTAATTTCTTCCCATCTCATAAAAGAATCACCTCTGAGTTCAAGTTTTTACCATAACGATACAGAAACATGAAAATTAAGAGCAGAATACGAATGATACGGATAAATATTGATAAAAAATCCACTCCCTCTCTTAAAACTTCAACTCCCTCCTCATTGCCATATCATAAAGCACGCGTGGGGGTCTTTCCTTTATGCCTAATCTTTCGCGGGCAGCATCAATCCATTTAACAAGTATTTCTGCCTGTTTGATTGGGTCAGGCTCAACTGCCCAACAAGCATTATACTCATCACAGTATTCCTTGAATAATAAATTACTCATGCCAGAACCGGTAACCGGGAAGCCTACACCAAACAATACTGGTGCCCCGGAGGCAACAAAGTACTGTCCAATGGCAATAGCCTTTTCACTCATCCATTCAGGGGCACACCCGCAAGCAGGAAGTCCTCCAATATCATCACTCAATCCGCCTATATTG
>JAHIZN010000335.1 GCA_018814245.1 bacterium | reverse complement strand
CTCTGTAGCGAGATTGACACGACAGATTGTGCTGCAACAGATTGTAGAGACAGAGGGCAGGCACGGGGGGCATTGTCTCTACGGGCAATTATCGTGAACTTGAGTTTTCACACAGTCTGCCTGTGGCTGCCCTCTGGAATAGGCAGCATGGTATAATTATGAACAGAGATCGAAGAAACATAATAGGCAATATTTTTGCTGATGCTGCTAAATATACATTGACAGCAGGTGTAATTGGCAGCTTTTTGGCAGGTAAATACTCTTTGCTGCCAAACATTATGATTGGTATATCTTTTGTTGCATTTACTCTTTTGGCATATTTTATAACACCAAAAGATGAAAGGGAGGGTTGAAAAATGGAATTATCCCTGCTTGTTATACTTGGAATGGCAACAATAACTGGTATAGGTTTTTTAATATCTTTCAGGATTCAGGATAGAAAAAGACATACCCATTAGAGTTCCGTTTAACAAGGCACTGCTGACAACGATGATGTAAGTATGCTTAAAAAAGTTTTGTGGTTTTGTTAAGTTTTTGATAATACTCGATGTTCAAGTTTTTGCAACAGGTGGTGTCCCAGAATAATTCAAATAAGCAGGGACAAGCCCTGCAGCTACATTGTAGTTACCTCTTGCGTGTTAGTTCCTTGTAGCTGCGACCCTTGTGGTCGCCTCTTGGTCGAGACATAAGGGCAAGCCCTACTTTGACAGGCTCAGTAACCATGTGTCGAGAAAAAACTTGAACATCGAGTAATAATAAATGTTTGTATAGGAGGCAAGCAATGTGCCTGACAAATTATCTGATACTAAGTGCAATATTTTTTTGTTTGGGAATTTACGGTGTTCTGGTCAGACGGAATGCGGTCATGATCCTGATGTCCATTGAGCTGATGCTGAATGCGGCTAATATTAATTTTGTGGCATTTGCTAAGTATATAAATCCCAATATGTTGACAGGGCATATATTTGCAATATTTGTAATTGCTGTTGAGGCGGCAGAGGTAGCGGTTGGATTGGCTATTATCTTGTCAGCTTATCGGCACATGAAGAGTATTAATGTTGAGGATATTAATTTGATGAAGTGGTAGGGGGGAAGAAATTAAAAATTATGAATTAAAAATTAAAAATGAAGAAATACAAGAAAATTAAAACTGCATTTCGTTCTCTCTCCTTTCCTCATTCTTAATTCATAATTTCTCCCCTTTCTTCATTTTTAATTTTTAATTCATAATTTTTAATTCTATAGGAGCGTTTCATGATACATAATGCATGGTTGATTCCGGTAATACCGTTTATAGTGTTTATGATTATTACCTTTTTCACCAAGAGGTTCAGGAATTTTTCATCGTGGCTTTCAATCAGCGGGATGTTTGCCTCATTTTTGATGGCTTGCGGGGTTTTAAGAGAGCTGGCTATAAGTGGCCAGGGGCATTATGAGTTCAGCCTTCCATGGTTTAAGAGTGGTGAGTTTCAGATGGAGATGGGGATGCTGATAGATCCACTGTCATCGATTATGCTCGTGGTTGTTACCCTGGTAAGTACCATGGTTCAATTGTACTCCAGCGGGTATTTGTCAACAGAAAAGAATATTGATTTTTCAAGGTATTATTCATTCATCTCCTTATTTACCTTTTCCATGCTTGGATTAGTTCTGGCAAACAACTTTGTGACTATTTTTGCCTGTTGGGAGTTGGTGGGGCTTTGTTCATATTTATTGATTGGCTTTTGGCATCACAAGCCATCTGCAGCAGCAGCAGCAAAGAAGGCGTTTATCATCACCAGGCTGGCGGATGCTGGGTTTCTGATTGGTATTTTATGTATCGGGCTTTATGCCGGCACATTTAACTTCTTAAATATAGAGGGGTTGGTTCATGAGGGACAGATTAGTCCACAGATATTAACCATAATGGCTATCCTGATATTCCTTGGGGCAATGGGGAAATCAGCTCAGTTTCCATTCCATACATGGCTTCCGGATGCCATGGAGGGTCCGTCACCTGTTTCTGCCCTGATCCATGCAGCAACAATGGTGGCCGCTGGTGTGTATCTGGTGGCAAGGACATATACCCTGTTTGATGCAGGACCAAACGCATTGATCGTGGTTGGGTATGTGGGAGGGTTTACAGCCTTGTTTGCGGCAAGCATTGGCTTGTGTCAAAATGATATTAAACGCGTACTTGCCTATTCGACCCTGAGCCAGCTTGGCTATATGATGTTGGCACTGGGTGTTGGCGGGTTTTCTGCGTGTATGTTTCATCTGACAACCCATGCCTTTTTTAAGGCACTCTTATTCCTGGCAGCAGGGAGTGTTATCCATGCCATGCATTCCAATGACATCTGGGATGCAGGTGGTTTGAGAAAGAAAATGCCGATTACTGCAACAGTATTTATTATTGGATCCCTTGCAATTGCTGGGGTGCCGCCATTTGCCGGATTCTGGAGCAAGGAAGAGGTATTAATGGCTGCATATTCTTCAGGACACATGCCCTTGTTTATTATGGGTGAGATTGGGGCATTGATGACAGCCTTTTATATGTTCAGGCTTTGCTTTGTTACCTTTGGCGGTGAGACGAGAAAGCAGGATGCCAATCCCCATGAATCGCCGTGGGTGATGACACTACCCATGTGCATATTGGCATTCCTGGCTATTACTGCCGGATTTATTGATTCGCCATGGTTAAATCACTGGTTTAGAAACTTTGTCTGCTTTAATAGTGGACATGCGTCTCCTCATGAAGAGGGACACGGAGAACATCTGGTTACCATTATCTCACTTTCTGCAGCTGGACTGGGGATATTTGGGGCATGGCTGGTCTATGGAATCAAGGCTGTTAATCTTGATTTTGTCAAAAAGACCTTTATCTATAAGCTGATATTTAACAAATACTTCTTTGATGAGATATATGATGCTGTTATTGTTAAGCCGTTTGTAGGATTGACAAGGGGCAGCGTAAGGTTTGACCAGGGTGTGATTGACGGGATGGTTAATGGCGTGGCAAATGTTACCGCTGGATGCGGTATGCTTGTCAGGCGGATACAAACAGGATTAGTTCAGTCATATATCCTGACCATGGTGGTAGGGATAATTGTTTTGTTGGTTATCTGGATGTGGGGAGCGTAGGAAAATTATGAATTATGAATTAAAAATTGCGTAAATAGTGGACAATTTTATGGTTCTGGCTAAATGCTTACTTATACTTGATGTTCAAGTTTTTTCTCGACACATTGATTTTATCGCTTCTGTGCAGTTAAAAATCACCACATGCATGAACTGTTTCAACTTACAATTAGGGTGATTTACTGTTACCAGAGGGGCTCTCCTCTTGTGGGTGTCCGATTTCTGCACAAGAGCAAAAAAACTTGAACATCGAGGAAAAGAAAAGGAAATTAGAAATGAAGGTGTTAAGGGTATTAGTTGCTTTGAATTTGGTAGTATTTTTAATTGTTTTTCAGTCTGGCGAAGCAATAGCATTTGATACGGAATTATTTGGGTGTCCTACAGCCAAGACACTTAAAAGGGGTGAATGGAACGCAGGCATAGGATTATGGTATGGTATCTTGCCTCTCACGGGTTATATAAAGCTTGGGATGACATCTAATGTTGAAGCTTTAGCATTTATAGAGCCATTTAATTGCTACTATGGGTTAAAGGTAAACTGCTTAAAAGAGAAAGAACCATTACCTGCTGTGGCAGTGGCTTTTTGCCAGGGATTTGCAGCAGAAGCTATAGCAAAACCAGATGGAGGTCTGCATAATATTAATTGTTTATATTTGATTCTTTCTAAGGATGTTGGGAATCTTAAACTAAATACAGGGATAGGGAATGGTAAGAATCCCTCTCTTTTCACTATGTCTGGGGGGGGGCTTTATAATGAAACTGGTTATTTCATATATGGAAGTATTGAAAAAGAGTTTGAGAAGGCATCAATATTTTTAGAAACAAATATGTTTAAGGAAGGATCTACTTGGGTAATAGGTAGCAGTTATAGGGTAAAAAAATTTCTCTTTAAGTTAACAGGGGGCTTTTGGAGCGGAAAATTTTATGAGTTTCCGGAAAATATCGATTATTATTTAATGCCTGTTTTAACGATAGAGTATAATAAAAGAAAGGGAGATAAGAAATGAAAGTGTTAAGGGTGTTAGTTGCTTTAAGTTTGCTACCATTTTTAATTGTTTTTCAGTCGCAGGCTGATGAACCGGCTAAAGCCCCGGATACAATATATAAATCATGGGATATCGCAGGACCTACTCATAAGTGGATTACTGAGGATGCGGTTAATTTATTAATTAACAAAGAGGGAGTAAGGTATATTGAGATAAGAGCCTTTATCAAAGAATTAAAAGAAGGAGCGACAAGAGAAGATGATTTATTCCCTCAGGACAGGACAAAAAACCATTACTATAACCCTGAAACAAAAAAAGGAATACATGCATCTTCTATTGGTTGGGCATTGGGAACTGAAAAAGATGGGAATAAGGAAAATGAATTTACACTTTCAAAGGCATTAGAGGAATCAGCAATTCTCGGTGAACAATTGACCGTGCAACAATCTAATATTGTATACAATGATTGCCTGTATTGCCTTAAAGATATTCCAATTGACAAGGCAATCGACCGTCAGCATGCAAAAACATTAGGCAATATGTGATAT
>JAHIZN010000334.1 GCA_018814245.1 bacterium | reverse complement strand
TAAGGAGATAATGGAGAAAATGGAGACATCACCGATATTTGGTGGTGTCGTAAAGTAGACAGCTCATGGTAGAGCTGTAGCTGCAGGGCTTGTCCCTGCTATCGTCCTTGCTCATTTAAGTTATTCTACGACACCATCGATGTTTACACCCTTTGTGGTTCTTTCTCCGCCAGAGGTGCTACCTTTTCTCGTTGCAATAGCTGCTGACTAACGAGGCTTGATGCAATTATCCACAACCGCACAGGTGGAAGAATTTCAAACTGTCATTCCTGCCCCTGCATTCACAGGGGTAAACTCCTGCAGGAATCTCCCTATCAAGCTATCAAAAATTAATGTCATGGTGTAGTAGTGGCACATCGAGTAAATTACTATCATCAGAGGTTGGATAAGAATGAGTAAGAAAAATGTCCATGTATATATTACAGGATTGGTACAAGGCGTTTGTTTCCGGGCAAGAACCAGTGAACATGCTCGAATGCTTGGGCTCAACGGCTGGGTAAGAAATTTGCCTGATGGAAGGGTTGAGGCAGTCTTTGCAGGGGATGAGGATGTTGTGGACAGGGCTGTCCAATTCTGTCGGGTTGGCCCTCGTGGGGCAATAGTTAAGGATGTTGCTGTCTGCGAGGAGATATGGGATGGAGAATTTGATGGCTTCACCATAAGATAATCGTTCAGTTATCAGCAATCAGCTGTTAGAGGTGCTGCATATGTCAACTTAATTAACGGATTGCATATAAAAGGGGAAGATGTGGTACGAGGAGACATTATTTATGGGGCTTGCAATAAGAAAAAAAGAAGAAAGGTTCACTTATGGAGATTATTTACAGTGGCCAGATGAAGAGCGGTGGGAATTGATAGATGGAGCAGTATACAACCGGAACAGTTTTGATAACCATATTGGATTCAAGCAATTAGGGGAAAAATATTGACAATGGTATTATTTTATGCTATTATATAAATCATGTTACAGCAGACAAGAAAGCATCAATTACAAAAGAATTTAATCTATCATGTCATCAATCGTGGTAATGCAAGAAATAATTAAATAATTATGGACAGCGACCGTTAAAAGCCTAACTATCCGCTGGAGTTGACTCGCTTCGCTCGCAACTTAGCTCAGTTGTTAGCTTGTTCCATGCAAAATTTCTAACTAAAAAGTTCTTGACAAAGATATTAATAGGAGTTACTATATGAATATACCCAAGATTGAAGATATACTTGCACAAATAAAAAATAATTCCAACGATGTCAGATTCAACGATTTGTGTAGGGTTTGTGATTTTTATTTTGGGAAAGCTCGTCAAAGTGGAAGCAGTCATCAAGTATACAAAACTCCGTGACAAGGTGATCCACGGGTGAATATTCAGAATCATAAAGGAAAGGCTAAAGTATATCAGGTTAAACAGGTACTTAAAGCAATTGAAAGATTGGAGGTGGATTATGGCACTGGAAAATGATCGTTATACCTACCGAGTGACTTGGTCTGAACAGGATAATGAATATGTAGGTTTGTGCATAGAATTCCCTAGCTTGAGCTGGTTGGCTGAAACACCAGAACTATCCTTAAAAGGTATTCGCAAAGTAGTTGCAGATGTTGTGAGAGATATGCAAGAAAATAATGAGCCAGTTCCTGAGGCAATTGTTTGCAAACGATATAGCGGTAAATTTATGGTAAGTGTACCGATAGAAGTTCATCAACATCTTGCAATCCAGGCAGCAGAATCTGGTGTTAGTATGAATCGGTTTATTAGCTCAAGGTTAAGTTAAAAAGGGAACCGAAAAAAGAGAACCTGAAACAGTTTCGATAACCCTGTTGGACTCAAGCAATTAAGAAAAAAATAAGGCATGAAGAATACCAGAAGTGGTTAAGCAAAGAGGATGTGGAAAAAAACTTTTCAGAAATGCAGATTATGCTGTAATGGGTTAGTCAATGGTGGAAATTGGTAGTGCTATGTCACGATTAAATGTTAGGATATAATAACTTCAATTTCCTCCGAGCATCGTTGGAATATTGTCATTCCTGCGAATGCAGGGGCAGGAGTGACACATGTTTAATCCTAAATTTTAATGATGACTGAGCAGTAGTCGCAATCTTTAGGTTGCGTTATTTTACGCAGGTTAAAACCTGCGACTACCACTAATGACTAACCTATTACATCATGCTGTAGGAAGTGAAGAATTTTCTGCCAGACTTATTCGTCATGAGAATAGAGATATGCCTCGGCATCAAGGTAGACCTTGGAAGCAAGAAGGAAATATTTTTATTTGTTACTCCTTATTAGGGATAGAGTTGTTGAAACTGTTTCGTGATTGTTTTTTCTCCAGATTACAGCTCATAGTAGCACCTCTCGAAATGACAGAAGAAATGGAAGAGGTGGAAGAGTTATATTAGAGGGATAGAAAATGTTATATGATTTGATGCTTAAAAAAACTCAAGAGTGGTCTATATCAGACCGTTGCACTGTAAAGCCGATTTTCGAGCATATAAGTCGTAATAAAAATTTACGAGAAGCGCAAATTCAAGCCTTACTTGTCTATTTATTTCTGAAAATTGAAGGTGGAAACAAACCTCTTTATCAACTTTTTTCGGAAGGCTTTTTCTGCCGGAATGAAGACTTAACATCTTTCAATATCAATCAATTCGCAAGGAATGTTTTTGAATCCAATACTGCAGCCAGGGCATTATTTGAACTTTCCCGCACTCCTCTCAAGGGCAATGGAAACGGTAAAAAGAAACAAACAACGCTATTCCCTGATCTGGAAAAATACCTTGTAGCACATCCGCAGGAGATAGATTATTTATCTATCAGTAAAAACCTTTTTTACGGTGTTTCCTATCCTGACTTTTTGTTCAGTCTTCCCATGGGCGCTGGCAAAACCTTTTTAATGGCGGCTATCATTTATCTTGACCTCTATTTTGCTTTGAATGAACCTGACAATAAAAAATTTGCTCACAATTTTCTAATTCTCGCTCCTTCGGGACTTAAAAGCTCAATTATTCCAAGCCTTAAAACCATAGAACGGTTTGACCCGTCATGGATTCTGCCTGAACCAGCTGCGAGTAATATAAAACGGATGATAAAATTTGAGGTTTTGGACAAGCCTAAATCGGCTAAAAAGAGCAATAAAGCACGAAATCCGAACGCCCATAAAATATCTAACTATCAGCCTTTTGATACACTTATGGGGCTTGTCATGGTGGTGAATGCTGAAAAGGTTATTTTGGACAGGTTAGACCTGGATCAAAATGGGCTATTATTTGAGCATACCGAAGACGAAAAAGACCGACTTGCCAATGAACTCAGGAACATTATTAGTAAAATTCCAAATTTACAGATACATATTGACGAAGTCCATCATGCCGCAACCAATGATATTAAATTGCGTCAGGTGGTCAACAAGTGGAGTGTAAACGGTTCAATAAATTCTGTACTTGGGTTTTCCGGTACTCCCTATCTTGGCACTGGTGAAACCGTCAAAATATCCGACGAGATACAACTTAAATTCACACAGATAACAAATACTGTTTTTTACTATCCCCTAACAACTGCTGTGAAAAAATTCTTAAAAAAACCATGTGTAGAGCAGACTTCCGGACTTACCTCAATCCAAATAATAGAGAAAGGGGTAAAAGATTTTCTTAAAACCTTTGGCAATACTGTTTACAGTAACGGAAGTATAGCAAAACTGGCTGTCTATTGCGGCGATATCGAAAGACTTGAAGAAGAAATATATCCGTATCTTATTGGAACAATGAGAATAAAGCCTGAAGAGATCTTGAAATATCATAAAGGGAACAAGAAATATAAAACCACAAAAGAAGCAGAAACTGACTTTAATTCCATTGACACACCGATTTCCAAGAAAAAAATCATCCTACTTGTTCAAATAGGTAAAGAGGGATGGGATTGCCGAAGCCTTACCGGAGTTATTCTTTCGCAAAAAGGCGATTGCCCGACAAATATGGTTTTACAGACCTCCTGCCGCTGTCTCAGACAGGTTGACAAAGACTCAAACGAAACCGCTGTTATCTGGCTTAATGAGGAAAACGCTAAAACCCTGGATAAACAACTGAAAGAGGAACAGCAGACCAGTATTCAGGAACTTTCATCTTTAGGGAAAGACAACGACCCTGTAATGATTGAACGCTTTTCGCGTATGGATTACCTGAAACTACCAAAGATAGATTTTTATCAGCTCAATGTTGAGTATGAAACAATACTTACTGAGCAGGAAGCAGAGCCGGAAAAGACAATTTCTCAAATCAATCCTAAGAACCACTTTGACACTGCTGTTATAGAGGAACGAGGGCTTTCAAAAGACGACTTGACTAAAAAAGATATTCTTGTTGAAATTGAAGGGGAGCGAGCTGACTTTGACCAATGGATTTTTGACATTGCCCGTGGAAGTATGGGAGACTTAAGTTCAAACAGATTATATCAATATGAAAAATCTCTTTTGGCTATTTTTATTGCAATTACTTATGAAAAAGCAGATTGTCGTGTGTTTAATAACCTTTTTAGGCATGATGAAATTAAATCTCGCATCAGGCTTGCTTTTCATAGGCATCGTGAACTCAATGTAAAAACTGAGATTATCCCTAACAACGCCAGCCTGCTCGTGATAGAAAAACTGATTCCTGTTGAAGATCATGATAAACTTTATCCTTCTGTAAGTGATACAAAGGATATTCTGCAAGCTGATAAAACAGGAAAGGATATTTCAGTTTTACAGGAAGAGGTTGAAGCCGCTCAAAGAAAAATGAAAGAATTTATCGCTTCACAGCCTAATCCCGACCTTTTTACGATGGCGGGACTTGATGTGGGGACAACCAAGATATTCTCAAAAGCCGTAGTCAGTAAAGATAAAACATTCCATTATTTACCCTACAATTTTATTCAAAGCCGTTTTGAATTGAAATTTTTACAGGAAGTGATGAGCCTCGCGTCATTTATGGATAATGGACTTGAGATTTACTATAACGGAGAAAAGCACATTACCGAATTTTGTATTGTGTGTTATGAAAAGAGAAATGATCGTTGGCGTAGGGTTGGCAGATACACGCCTGATTTTCTGGTGATCAATCGCAAAGATAGCGGTATCTATAAAATTCTCATCGTAGAGACTAAGGGGAGCGGTTTTGCCGATCAACCGGAGTTCAAAGCTCGCAGGTATTTTATGGAATCTGAGTTTCTAAAGATAAACAGTAACTATTCAGGTAATAAAAAGGTGATAAGGAGATGAAGGAGATAGGGAGATAATAGATTATTGGTAAATATTTGAGTATCAAGTTATCCACAGCTGGCAGGGGTAGGGTGGTGTGAATATCTTATTACTCGATGTTCAAGTTTTTTCTCGACACATGGTTGCTGAGCCTGTCGAAGTATGGCTTACCATTGTGTCCCGCGACAAAGAGGCGACCACAAGGGTCGCAGCTACAATGTCTGACATGCAACAGGTAACTACATTGTAGCTGCAGGGCTTGTCCC
>JAHIZN010000333.1 GCA_018814245.1 bacterium | reverse complement strand
TCTCTTAAGTTTACACCCTTTGTGGTTCTTTCTCTGCCAGAAATGCTGCCTCTTCTCGTTGTAATAGCTGCTGACTAACAAGGCTTGATGCAATTATCAACAACCGCACAGGTTGAATTAATTTGATGTATAACAATTTGCAGGGACAAGCCCTGCAGCTACATTGTGATCGATTGTTGTGTGTGTGGGAATCTTTGTAGCTGCGACCCTTGTGGTCGCTTATTGGTGGCAGAGACAGGGAAGGCAGCACCTCTGTCACCCCCTGCATTCGCAGAGCCTGCCCATGCGAATGCAGGGGGGCAGGCTCTGTCCATACATAATTAACTATGCGACAATTAACAGTTGACACGACACTACTTTAATTCCTTCCCTGTAGTTGTCATGCCAAGCGAACAGTGTTTTACCCCTCTTTTTGACTTTAATTGCTGGGATAATTCTTCAATCTCTTTTGGCTTCCCTTTAACAACCACTATTTCCATACAGTTATGATGATCAAGATGGATGTGTTGGGTAGAGATAATAAGCTGATGAAAATCATGTTGAATATCAATGAGGGTATTTGCTAATTCTCTTTGGTGATGATCATAAACAAGGGTAATGGTTCCAGCTATTTCCTCTTCTTTTATCCATTCCTCTCTTATTAAGCTTTCACGAATAAGGTCGCGAATAGCCTCTGATCGATTAGAATAATTTTGTGCATGAATAAGGGTATCAAATCCATCCAGCAATTCTTTGTCTAATGATATTCCAAAACGAACCAAATTTGACATAATTCCTCACAAAAAATAATTGTAACTATTCAGATAATAAAAAGGTGATAAGAAGATGAAGGAGATATGGAGATAATAGATTATTGGTAAATATTTGAGTATCAAGTTATCCCCAGTTGGCAGGGGTAGGGTGGTGAATATCCTATTAACATTACACAAACAAGGCAGAAACCCAATGCTTTGATCTTACCCATCCCCTTTATCTCCTCTATCTCCGTATCCCCCTTCTACACTACCTGAATAGTTACGAATAATTGGCAGGTGTCAGTTGTCAGTGTAAGCTGATCCCTACACATAATCCAACCAGTCCGACTTGTCTGACCAGATTCCCCTATCAATCTCTGACCGATTACAACATCGATTTACAGATATTTCTCCATCTGGTTATAAATCATATCTGCTATTCCAAACTTATTTGATTTTGCCATATTCTTGGCATATTCATCATAAAGCATATCATTCCACATATCTTCAGCATATCCTCCATGGAACATCTCTGTCTTCCATGTAGACTTACGCATCTCGCTAAGAAGCATATTCACAAAGATAGCCTCTAAATCATAGCTTGCCTCTTGAAGGCGTTCCTTTTGCAGTTTAAGATCCCTTTCGCTCTCAGGCGACTGAATCTTTTGAGATGTCATCCCTTGCTCTTGAACAGTTGTTTGAGGTGCTGCCTTGTTTTTTTTGGTCTGATAGTTAAGTATTTGGCTGAATTGAGTATCCATCCCACTGATTGAAGCTATTGGATTCATCTCGTTTGCCTCCGGTTTAAGGGCAGACACATAGGTCTGCCCCTACATATCTCAGGGCAGACACGCAGGTATGCCCCTACATAATCACTATCTCTGCCTGCAATGCTCCCGCTGCCTTGATAGCCTGAAGGACTGCAATGACATCCTGTGGGGTAGCACCCACAGCACTCAACCCCTTAACAATATCATCAACCTTAACCCTTGTTGAAAGAACAGCCACCCTTCCCTGGTACTGAGCCGATGTATTTGCTACTGGTTTTGTCTCTACTGATGATGGTTGTGTTTCTTGAGAGGCAGCAGCAGTTTGTTGCTGTTTGATCATATCCAGCACAATAGCTATCTGTTCCGGGGTTGGATTGATCTTGATCGCCTCTAATGCCTTAAACATGGTTTCTGTGCCTATTTCCGGGGCAGAAACAATGATGGTTGGTGATACTGTTTTAGCCCCTTGCTTTTCCCCCTCTCCTGTAATCACCAGATACAAATCCTTATGAGATACAGCTACAGGCAGGATACAAAGGTTTTCACCCATTACCACTGTCCCTGTTCGTTCATTGATAACAACCCTGGCAACAACATCCGGGGTAACGCTCAGGTTCTCAAGTATGGATATAAAGCCAATAATATTATTTGTGTATTCAGAGGGGACAGCGGTATCTATTTTCGAGGCATCTATGCCCATGGCACACCCTGCACCAAACTTAGCATCTATTGCCTCCACTATTCTTGAAACTGTGGTAAAATCAGAATTTTTAAGCACAAGTGAGAGCTTGCCATTGATTGTTATTGGACAGGTTATCTCTTTTTCTACAATTCCACCATCAGTAACCCTTCCCACAGTGGGATGAGCCTTTTTCTTGCCAGCCTTGCCTCCTGCATCCCCACCACCCAGAGACACGGGTCCCTGAGCAACAGCATAGATTACCTTATCTGCTCCGGATAAAGGGGTTTGCAATAATACCCCGCCATTAAGATCAGATGCATCGCCAAGGGCAGACACGGTTACATCTATCTTGTCTCCTGCCCGGCTAAATGCCGGTAATTCTGCGGTAACCATCACTGCGGCAATGGCATTGACCTTCATCTTATCCTTATCTACAGTTACACCAAAGTGTTGCAGCATATTTACTATGGACTGAGCCGTAAAAAAGGTATTTTTGCCGTCCCCTGTTCCGTTTAACCCGACAATTAGCCCATATCCTGTCAATTGATTGGGTCTGACATCAGATATACGGCAAATATCCTTTAGCCTTACAGATGGATTCATGGATAAGGATTCAAGCAGGAGATCTTCTGCAGAGGCAATAGACCGAAACAAAATAATTCCTAATATAATACCAACAGTGAATGCTACAACCCTTTGAATCATATCTTCCTCCATAATTCTGCAATTCAACAATTCCGCAATTCTGTAATTCCGCAATTCTGCAATTCTGCAATTCTGCAATTCAACAATTCCGCAGGGCACACAGGGGACATAGGGTTAAGCATAAAGGCAACCTGCCCCTACCCTCTCCATGTCCTCCGAGCACCCTGTGGTCATTTTAGATAGCAAGAATACAGAATTCAGGAGTCAGAATGAGAACATCTGCTATACTGGTGTTATTCTGAATTCTGGCTGCCTGAGCCATTACGCTAAAAGAATATATTCGCAATCCTGTTCGTCATTCGACCAATCACACCTGGCCGTTCTTTACCGGTTAATTCTGCCTCTCCCCGATACTTGATCTGGGCATTTGAAATACATGCAGAAAACACAGTATTTTGAGAGGTAATATCCTGTGGTCTGACAATTCCAGAGATAGATATCTCTTCCACATCACCATTTATCTTCAATTTCCTTTTGCCGTCAATAACAAGATTCCCATTAGCCATAACCTCTGTAACATCCACTGTAATCATAGCATTAAGTAGTCCTGTACGAGTAGTTGCCCCTGCCCCGTTAAAGCTGCTTTTAGCCTTTACTCCGGTAAATGGCAGGAAGCTTAACAGGTTTGCCTTCCCTGCTTTAGCTGCATCAGGTGCTCCATT
>JAHIZN010000332.1 GCA_018814245.1 bacterium | reverse complement strand
GTGGATTTTGCAAGCTACGAAGATTGCCAAGATGTAGAGACAGGTCTTTAGACCTGTCTCTACTTTCACAATTGCGAGCGAAAAAGAGGTAGCACCTCTGGCAGGGAAAGAACCACAAAGGGTGTAAATATCCGTAGTGTCTCCCTTTTGTCCATTATCTCCTTATCTCTCTATCCCTCTATCCCTCTATCCCCTAAGAATTGCGAACAATAACGATAACAAGGCAACCACAAATGAGAAGAGCTTGATAATGGTTTATCTCTTAGAATTTACACCCTTTGTGGTTCTTTCTCTGTATCTGTATTCTTGCTGTCTGAATAGTTACTGCTGCTTTCAACCTCTTGCGAATTGCCACAGGATATTGAGCAGTTACGACTTTATGCCTGAACTGTCACCTCCAGGCTAATATCCAAAGCACGAGGTGAATGGGTAAGGGCACCAATAGAAATCCGATCAACACCTGTTGCAGCCGCATCCCGAACATTCTCAAGGTTAATGCCGCCAGAAGCCTCTATTAATATCCTTTTTTTGCTTTCCCTGATAATATTGACTGCTTCCTTCATGGTAATTATGTCCATATTATCGAGCATAATAATATCAACATTTGCTGAAACAGCCTCTCTTACCTCATCCAAGGTTTCTGTTTCCACCTCTATCTCCATATTTGCAGCACTTGCCCGTTCAACAGCCTCTTTTATCCCGCCTGCAGCACGGATATGATTTTCCTTGATAAGGATGCCGTCATACAATCCAAACCGATGATTATATCCGCCGCCAACCCTGACAGCATATTTTGCCAACATTCTTAAGCAAGGGGTTGTCTTACGGGTATCATATATTTTTGCCGGATAGCCTTCAACAGCCTTTACATACCTTGCTGTCAGTGTAGCAATCCCGGATAACCACTGTAAAAAATTCAGGACAACCCTTTCTGCTGCCAGTATTGCCCGGGCAGAACCCTGAACCCTGCCAAACACCTGACCGCAACTAACCCTTTCACCATCTTTCAGTAAGGGGAAGAATTCCACACTCTCCTCATCAAAGGTAAAGGTTATTGCCGCCAGTTCCAATCCAGCAATGATACCCTCTTCCATGGCTATCAGCTCTGCCTGTATCTCTACACCCTCTGACACAGTCAATTGAGCCGTTATATCTCCGCTGCCTATATCCTCAAGAAGTGCTGCTGCTATGATGCCCTTTATTTCGTATATGTTTAACCTATCCAAAGATGCCCCCATAGTTGATAATTTCATCAACCCTCTCCATGAAATCGTGAACGGTTATTGGCTGCCTGGCTTCTTCGCTATAATCATGGTTCCCTTGCGGCCATGTATGCTTGTGCCATCCCTTATCAGAGACATAGTCATGCCCATATGATCTTGCGTTTCCCATTACCAGTGCCAATGATGTCCTTCCATTTATCTCATTGTAATAAAACTGAACAAATCCATCAGGAATTGGTCTGACACGAAATCGTAGTTTAATAGTGACTATCTCGCGATTCTGAATAATGGGAGGCAATTCAATGTAGGGTCTAAGTCTTACTGCTTCAAAAACCTCTGCTTCAAACTCCTGAGTTCTTTTTGTCATTCAACACCCCTCAAAATTTCCTCAAGTTTATGCAACTCAGTGACCACCCTATCCCATTCGTAGTAATCCTCCTCAACATCCCAAGTATGTCCCAATTGATCCAGCAGGTTTTGCTTATCAAAATCCTCAAAATTTACCCCATACTTTTCTTCCAATCTTTGCACAACTTGGTTTAATTCTGAGAGTTTTACAAGGATGTCTTTCTTTAAGGCATTTGAAAGTACTGTCCAGGGATCTCCTATCTTAGAAGCTGTTTGCCTAACTTTTTCTTCAACTGTCATAAAATTACCTCCCTACGGCAATGGATTAAGTATATCCCAATATGTTTCCGGCCGTCTATCCCGATAGAATGCCCATATATTCTTAAAGTCGCGGATTGTTTCTGTTTCTAAATCAGCTACCAATACATCCTCTTCTGTGCCACCGGATTCAGCAAATATCTCCCCATCAGGGTTAGCAAAAAAGCTATTTCCAAAAAACTTTTGTCCCTGTTCATCCCCCACCCTGTTGACGCGTGCCACAAACAGGTTGTTGGCTATGGCATGGGAGCAGATTATTTTCTTCCATCTTGGCTGAGAGGCTAAGGAAGAGGCTGTTGGTGCAAATATTATCTCTGCACCCTTTAATCCAAGAACCCTGGCTGCCTCAGGAAAGAAGTTATCCCAACAAATAAGCACCCCGATTTTAGCGTATTTAGTCTTAAACACAGGATAGCCATTGTTTCCATTGGCAAAGTAAAACTTTTCCTCCCAGAGTGGGATATGCGGCACATGATTCTTGCGATATGTCCCCAGTATTTTACCATTTGCATCTATAACCACGGCTGAATTATAGTAAATTCCCTCGTCTGCCTTTTCATAGATGGGAACAATGATTACTGTTTGATTTTTTTTGGCAAAATCAGCCATCAAGGTTACGGTTGGTCCATTTATCGGCTCTGCCAGTATATAGTTCTCTGCATTCACTGATCTGGGAAACCAATGGGTATGGAACAATTCCTGAAAACAAATAATCTTTGCCCCATCCTGGACAGCCTTTTCTGCTAAGGAGACAGCCTTTTGAACATTCTCTTTCTTGTCCTCTGTACAGGACATCTGGATTAATCCTACCCTTACCATAATCATCACCTCGTTTGAAATAATTTGTGGGGTTAAAAGACAGAGGGCAGGCACGGGGGACTACCCCTACGCTTGCTTTTTCACCCGTAGGGGCAAACCCCCTGTGGTTGCCCTATTAGCCCTCTTATCTTAAAAAATATTGAACCCCATGCAATATTACACACCCAAGTATCCCGCACCCAATATCATCAATCATTATCCCCAGCCCGCCAGGAAGTTTTTGAAGAGAATAAAGTGGTCCCGGCTTAATGACATCCAGCACACGAAACAGGATAAAGCCGCTTATAACCCACCATAAATTTGGCTGAATACCTATCATGGTAATAAGGTACCCTGCTACCTCATCCCAGACTATAGGCTTAGCATCCTTGACCTTAAATATCGCCTCTGCCTCAGAGCATAGCCTTATACCAGCCACAGAGATAATTACTACGCCAATCGTATAAAAAAGCCAGAAATGAGGAAAGGATGACCATAAATGATATACTGCTAAGTATATCATTACCCCAACCATACTTCCGGCTGTTCCTGAAGCCACAGGTGAATAGCCGCTAAAGAATCCTGTAGCAAAAAACTTAACAATTATTCTTTTCATCATCTTTGTCCTTGCAATTGCTTAGCCTTCATTAGCAGCACAGGCTTCCAGCCTGTATGCAGGTTGGAAGCCTGTGCTGCTACCTCAGAATCCCTCTGTGCTTCATCAAGTATTCAATCCCTGTAATTGTAGTTATCCCAACCACAATCAACATCAGGAATAATGGCAGCCATTCCATCCCTGTCCTTAGCCAGATGGGCATATATCCCATGTATCCCCTGAGACACAGCAATAAAAGGATGGTAATAATCGTGCCCATCTGCAGCACAGTCTTTACCTTTCCACCCCCAGAGGCATGAATTACTACCCCTTCAGAGACAGCCATCAGCCGAAGACCGGTTACCGCAAACTCCCGACAGATAATAAATATCACTACCCAGGCAGGGATATGCAGGACAGGAATGCCTACAAAGGAAATAAAGGCTGCTGAAACCAACATCTTATCTGCCAGAGGATCAGCAAATTTTCCTAAGGTAGAGACCATATTCTTATCTCGGGCAATTTTACCATCATACCAGTCTGTGATAGCTGCCAAAATAAAGATTAAAAGGCTGCAACAATATCCGAAAGGATTGTTTAAGAATAAAAAACCAACAAACACAGGTACCATGACTACACGAGCAAGGGTAAGTTTATTGGCTAAATTCATTATTTTTCGCCTTCTTTTGTATTTTGCTGAATCACAGAGGCAGTGCCCTTATCAAGCGTTTCATTTATTTTATCTACAGGTGTTGATTGTTTGCTATTACCATGAATACTGTTTTTACCAATAATACTGTTGTTCTCAGTTTTTTTAATTTTTTGGGTACTGGTAGCTTCTTTTATCCTGTTTTGAGTTGTTTGAGTCGTTCCAAATTGTTTCTGAGAAAATATGGTTGTAATTGTTCCCTGTTTTGCTGCATTCTGTTTATTTTCTTTATCCTTGAATGGAATTAGTGTTGGCTGCTCCTTTTTTATTACTGTCTGCATCTTTTCTGGTGTAAAGAGCATGGTTTTTGCTACACCTGTCTTACCAAGTGTGCCAATCGCCTTAGAGTTAAACTTCCATGCTATGGCACTGGCATTACTTATGGTCAAGCCTATCGTTTTCTTAGCATTCCATCTGATTTTTTCCCCAGCTTTTACAAGTATATCCTTATTTTTTCCCGAATCAATCTGTACCTGAACCCAGACCTCTTCAAAGGCATTCCCTTCAAGAATAATACCCTTTATCTCTGGTTTTATTGCTGACTGTGTCTTTTGTTTTTCTTTTTTTTTCTCTACTTTTTCGCTTTTGTTTACTTCTTCCTGAGACAATAATTTATTTTTATCGATAAATATTTTTGGTTCTTTTTCTAAAAATGGAACAATAAGTGCACCTAATATTCCTCCAGCAACAAGAAATCCAATAACAGTTAAGGTAACATAAAGATACAGATTTTTTCTATTGGCTACAACATTTCGTAATCTTGCGGCATGGGCATCTACCCCTTGTTTCTCTGTTTGTGGTCGTATTTCCTCTTCTTGTTTTTGATGATCATTTGCATACCATGATAAAAGCTCCTGTATTTCTGTTTCTTCGAGCTTAAGATATTCAGCATATCGACGCAAAAACCCCCTTGCATATACACTTCCCGGAAAAGAACTGAAATCAGAGCTCTCTATGGCATTCAAATAACGGCTGGCAATCATGGTTTCTTCTGCTGCATGTTCTAAAGGAATGTCCATTTCAAGCCGTCTTTTTTTAAGAACATCACCAATTTTTTCCATTAATTTTCCTCTCTTAGAATAGTGTCGTGTGCTGCCCTTACCTCGGCAACTATGGTATCGCCTGAAGAATATCGGAATTGGCTGCATCCATCCAGACTCCGGAAATTATCAAGGGAGATATGCCATGGTTCATCTTCTCCAACTGTTGATTGTGTGTCAGATGCTGTTCTGCTATTTATCAAGATATGTTTCATTAGCATCTCCTTCTCATAACTTGAATATACAATCTCTATTATTTTACCATTTTTTTAATGCTTCTGTCAAGTATTTATTGACAAATCCTTAGGTATAATGCTATAATTATTGACATGGTTCAGAATGCTTCGACCTGTGCAATCAGAAATTACCACCTAAATGTGTAAGATAAAGAGAAATGGAGAAAGAGGAGAACAGAAGAGAATATAATGGGTCAGTTGCTTGGTAGGAAAATGTACAACCACGGGCAGACTGTGTGAAAACTCAATCTTACGATGATTACCGTAGTGTCGTGTCAACTCTCAATTGTCGGATAGTTAGGATGTAGGGACAAACCTGTCATCCGACTGTGTGCTGTTGTAGGGGCAATTCATGAATTGCCCCTACTGTCAGACACCTGCCTACCGCCTCAGCGGGGCAGGGAGAGGTTCTCCTCAGGGGAGGCCCCTGTGCCTGCCCTCTGTTTCTACAATCTGTTGCAGCACAATCTGTCGTGTCAATCTCGCTATAGAGAAAGAGCCACAAAGGGTGTAAATATCTTAGGGAGAATAATTCAACGATAATAAGGTAAAGATGAGCTTGATGAGGGTTCATCTTAAGAATTTACACCCTTTGTGGCTCTTTCTCTTCTCGTTAATCTGTCGTAGCATTGATGCACAAATCATGAGTTTTCACACAGTCTGTGAAGGGGATGTCCCTACGAGAGCATGTCAACTTAATTAATGGATTGCATATATAATGATAAATTGTTGCAATATAAATTCTGACTTGCACAGATCAAAAAAAAGGGGGATTAATATCATGGGTAGTGTAAAAGAGTTAGAAATTCTCGAAATGCCTGACAAGGAGAAAAGTGGCAGAGGCAGATTTTCCTTTTCTGACAGGTATTCTGTGTTTGATTGGGGCAGGATGCCTGATGATATTCAGAATAAAGGGGCAGCCTTATGTATCATTAGTGCCTATCTTTTAGAAAAATTAGAGGGCATGGGGATAAAAACACATTATCTTGGGATAGTTGAAAATGATGTAGCAAAAAAACTCAGCGAGGCTAAAACCATACCAACGAGTATGGAGGTAAGGCTGGTTCGCATAGTGCAGCCTGAAATAAAGGAAAGCTGTTATGATTATTCCTGCTATAATAATATGCAGACAAACCTGCTCATTCCGCTTGAGGTAATCTACCGCAACTATCTGCCTGATGGTTCGAGTGTATTTAAGAGGTTGAAAAATGGACAATTAACCATAGAAGATCTGGGTTTGACAGAGGATCCAATCCCCGGGCAAAAACTTGACCAGCCTATGCTGGACTTTTCTACTAAATTGGAAACAATTGATAGATACATAAGTCATGAAGAGGCGAAAACCATAGCCGGACTAAAGGAAGATGAGTTTCAGGAGATATTAAGGATAACAAGGGAAATCAACAAACTTATTGATGAAGAGGCTTACAGGATGGGTCTTGTCAATGAGGATGGAAAGGTGGAGTTTGGGTTTGATCCACAACGCGGGATTGTTTTGGTAGATGTACTTGGCACACCAGACGAATGTCGATTTACATTTGAGGGTATGCCGGTAAGCAAGGAGGTTGCCCGTATATTCTATCGAAAAACAGCATGGTTTCAGGATGTAGAAAAGGCAAAAAAAATGGACAGTATCCATTGGAAAGAACTGGTACAGACTGCCCCGAATCCTTTGCCTTTAAGGCTGAGAGAGCTTATTTCCATGCTTTATCAGGCTGTAGCCAATGAGATGACCGAACGGGTGTGGTTTAGGAACATCCCCGGATTAAGAGAGATACTGGAGGAAATAGGTCTATTTGTTGACAATAATTCTTAAGCTTACTTGTCAGCCAGCAGCAAGTGCAACAGGAAGGAGGCAGCACCTCTGGCAGAGAAGAATCACAAAAGGTGTAAATATCGGTGGTGTCTCCCTATTCTCTATTATCTCCCTATCTCTCTATCTCTGACCGCACGCAACACAGCGAACGGATGGCGGGATTATCCCCCTATCTCCCAAGAATTGCGGGCGAAACAGGAATAATTGCAAATGAGAAGAACTATTGACAAGAGGTTGCGTCGATAGGGGTTACACCCTTTGTGATTCTTTCCCTGATTTCATTATCTTCATATCTCTCTATTTTCATTATCTCCATATCTCCTAAGAGATTGACACGATATAGATTGTTATCCCCAATTATCAGTTGACAATCTAACAGAAATAGTGTTGCACTTGCTTGTGGCATGTGAGCACTTTTCCTTTGCTTACCCAAAGAGAAAACGCGAGGGATTGATCGAACAAAAAATGTGTTTGTCGTCCATGGAGATTGACTGGCTTGTGGCAAAAGACTCCAAATAATCGTTATACGAATCAATACCTGTAAGATTGATCATAAAGTCAGAACCAAAAAGAATCCTTTCCTTTACATCAGGATTTTTTTCAAGCAGTTTTTGTAAATATTTGTAATACTCTTCTTTCTCACAGCCATTATATGAAAAATCAGCATATACATTCTTGTAATTTGCCATAAGTTCCAATATCGTTCCCTCCCACTTCTTCTGAGGAATAAAACACAGTGTTTTTTTCTGCTTGCCAAAGTGTGCAAAATTGAGTTTCAGTGTGGGGTATTTCTTCAGGACAGCATCCCATCGTGAGGGATTGGTAAAATCTTTAGCATTACTCTTGGTCTCGGTTCTGAAACCACCATCGTTGCAATGTGTTGTGATCGGGATGTTTTTTTTGTAACATCTTTCATAAATAGCTTCAACCCTCTCGCGTTGCTTATAATCATCTGGCCATGGATCAAAACCAAGCGGCGGATACACCTTTATTCCGGCAAATACATTATTTCCAAGGTTTTCTATGTTTCCGGTGAATCTCCCCATAGTGTCATAGAATTCAAGGCGATTGCCATTATACTTACTAAAATACTTGTCCAGCATATCTGTTATTCTCTGTATATCATAATTTTGTGTATTTATTCCGAGAAAGGGATAAATTTCAAACAGCTTATCTTCTTTCTTAACCTCTTTAAGGCTAACCTTATTGTCACCTACAACCATTTCATATTTTGAGTACTTTGCAATACCATTAAAGACATCAACAACCTGTTCGACTATCGGTTTCTGCGGAGGAATATTATAAAAAGTCCCTGAATGCGTATGCTTGGAACCAAAATCCATCATGAGTGGTGTTAACACAATTTTTTTATAGCTTCTGCCTTCTACCTCAAATGTATTATTTTCAACTAACCCCTTTGTCCTGAGATAGTATTCCATCAGAAGGAAGAAATTTGCAGTGTCATTTTCCATTACAGAAAGTAGATTTTTGATCCTTTCAATTTTTTTCTTCTGGAATATTTCGACAAATGGTCCCCATATTCCTGCTGAACTCAAAAACAGATTGATATTTACTCTCTGTAAAAACGCAGTAAGATTGGGATGGCTCAAATTCATCGCATGACAATGGATATCAAAGAAGCTCTCTTCATTATTCATTTCATTTGTTTCTCCTTTTCTTAAACGACTTGTTAGCCAGTAGCAAGTGCAAATAGAGAAGAAAGAACCACAAAGGGTGTAAATATCGGTGGTGTCTCCCTTTTCTCCATTATCTCCCTATCTCTCTATTCTCTATCTCCCTATCTCCTAAGAATTGCGAACGACAACTAAGGTGATTGCAAATGAGAAGAATCTGACAAGGATTGTATTAATGGATTACACCCTTTGTGGTTCTTCTTCTGAAACATGTTGCACTTGCTACTGGCATGTGCGCAACTATTAAAATCAATACCTTTCCAAAAATACATCATCTCCAACCGGTCCAACAATAAATCTTTTCCTATCTTTTCTGAGGTCTACCTCATGAGCTTCGGGATAATAATCCCCTCTTGGATCAAGGATCATTCTGATTGTTGGTCTTATCAATGCCCGTTCGTGAGACTTGATCACAACAGAGACCTCCCCTGAATTAAGCCTGACCATACTGCCTACCGGATATATAGACATATGTTCCAGAAAGAGTCTGATAGCTTCCTGAGAGAATTTAGTGTCTGTATCCGTGATAATAATCCTCATGGCATCATGAGGAAGAAAGCTTTTTCGATATGGTCTGTCTGTGGTCAAGGCATCATAAACATCTGCCAATGCAGCGATAATGGCATATTCGTGGATCTCTTTTCCGCGAAGACCACGGGGATACCCTCCCCCATCATATTGCTCATGATGTTGATAAGCAATCTCCCGGGGAATAGACCCTATCTCTTGATCAAAGCAAAGGATTTCATATCCATAGGTTGGATGGTGTTTCATAACATCAATCTCTTCATGAGTAAGCTTGTCCGGCTTGTTTAATATCTCATGCTCAATCCTTATCTTTCCAAGGTCATGAAGCATTCCACCCAATCCCAACTCCTCTAATTCCTCTTTTTCCAACCGTTTTTTTATTCCCATGAGAATAGAGAGTACGCAAACATTTATGGAATGCGAAAAGGTATATTCATCATGATGTCTTATGTCTATCAAGTTAAGCAGGGTATGCTGATAATTATTTATTACCTCTTCTACCAAGGTACGAACAACTTTTCGAGCCCCTTCTTTATCTATCAGCTTTCCTGCCCTTACATCATTAACCGTGGTTTTAACATAATCAATCGTATCTTTTTTTATCTCTGGTTTCAGAAGCACGGGAATGTCCTTTATTAACGCCTGAACACCCTTATCTTTTGGTAATTTTTCCTCTAAAAGATCTACTTTTGGTGGAGTAGCAACAAAAAAACCTGCATGTGCCATAATCCAAAAACCCCCTGAATTTGGTAGATTATTATATCATGATTAATTGTAGAAAGCAATAAATTTTCGAGCCGTGCAATTAGAAACAAAGAATATGCTCGCAAATTTCGCAGATTATCGCAGATTAAAAGAAATTGCAAACAGCAGTGGAGACGCAAAATCTTGCGTCTCTACATATTTGCAACAATCTCGCCACTGCTCAACATCCTGCATTCATCCCCTGTTTTTATTATCAGCCTTCCATCGGTATGGATATCAAGAATCGTTCCCTGAATTATCCCTTGGGCAGTAGAAATCTCAACAGTTTCATCTTTATAAAGCAGCAGCTCCCTGATATTATCCATGAATGGTGTAAGATTTTTTGAGGACTTAAAGACTGAATAATTGTCATCCAGATGATCTAAAAATGATGAAAGGAGTTCTTCCAAGGGTATTTCCCTTTGGGTTTCGTGAAAAACTGATGTAGCACAAGAAGGCAATTTTTCTAAGGGTATATTTACATTAATTCCTATTCCAAGGGCAATATATTTTATAGCTACTTGATGGCTTGACATCTCTCCTATTATTCCTGCAACCTTTTTGTTGTTGATAAATATATCGTTTGGCCATTTGATGCAGGCAGACAAGCCGACGACATCCCTGATAGCCTGCACAATACTAAGAGCAGCTATCATGGTTATCTGTGGTGCAGCCTCAGGTCCAAGCGGTGGAATAAGGGTTACAGAAAACCATAACCCTCCCTCAGGAGACACCCATTCCCTGTCCAATCGTCCTCGTCCCTCGCTTTGTGTCTCAGATATAACTATAGTGCCCTCTGGAGAACCAGAAACAATCAGGGAGCGAAGAACATCCTGAGTTGAAGACACCTCTTCAAGCAAATGAATTTGCCGGGAAAACATTCTGGATTTCAGATTAAACAGTATTTTTTCTCTGGAAATGTGCATGATTTTGCTCCTGAGCAGGAGTAATTGCAAATGAGAATAAATCGACAAGGGTTGCATCGTAAGAATTTACACCCTTTGTGGTTCTTTCCCTGCAATAGTATTGCATTTGCTTGTGGCATGTGCGGTCATTAACAGTAGTGTTTGTGTATCCTTTTCAAGAAGAATTAAAACCTCGTCAATAGATTCTTTTGCTCGCTCTAAGTGGTGAAAAACTTGAACATTGAGCTATCACTACTTCAACACCTTAACATCACAATCAATAATCTCTGCCCCCTTATCCCTTCCATACAAGATTTGTTTATCCTCGAATATAAAATAGCCTTTTTCTTTTTTAAGGTTATCATGGTATTTATTGTTTCGTATTGCATCACGATTGATCAGAAAAACATGAATGGTATCTGACCCCTTAATATTTATCCCTTGAACCTTCCATTCCCCATTCCACCAGTTCAACTTAGTTACATGCTTTTCAACCTGAAGCAATACACCTGGTTTATCAGGGTGTTCGACATAAACCCCAACCCTGTATAACAGGCTGTAAAATGGATTAAGCAGGCAGTTCCTCTTGTTTTTCGAGCAGATAATTCCTCCAGCTACATTTTTATCTATATGACCTATCTCTATTTTGGGAATTGGTGGTGTCATGAGAAAATACAAAAAGATAAAGCAAATGGTTATTACAACAATCAAACCGCCAATTGTCCCTATCTCAATTGCTTTCTTCATATTTCCTATTTTTACATTTGAAGTATCAGTATGATGAATGGTCCCGATAACCATTAGGAGGATGATAATGAATGGAATGCTAAGAACTAATATTGCATTAAGCATGTGTATTCCTGAATCGCTTCCTTATTTTTTCCTCAATCCTAAAATCAATCTGACCTCTCCCTTACCCATTTTAGTCTGTTGAGCAATTTCATCGATACTTAATCCCTCGTCAGACATCTTATAGATTTGAGAGTAAAGGTATTCTCTGCTATTTTTTACCTTTTCTTCAGATTCAGGTTTTACCTGTTCCCTTAATTGAGTCTTGTTTCCAGGCTGGCTGCCCTCAAAAAGAGAAAGAGACGAAACCAGAGAATCAAGAGAAACCAATCTATTGTCTATATTTTCTACAATCTTTTCTAATCCCTTATTCTTTTTTTGAACAACATCTATTTTTGCTTCCACATCATCGGCACTTATTTTTTGTTCAACATCCTCAAGCAATCGATCATAGCTTGTCTTCAACTGTTTAATTTCACCCTCTATTGGTTTAACCAATTCCATCCCTGTTTGATATGTCAGCTCTTTAATGCTTAATCCTTTCAAGGCATTGAGAGGACTTAATCTTTTATCGAATTCATTAAACATCTTCTCTAATCCCTGACATGTTGTCTGCAGGCTCTTTATTCCACCCTCGATAGGTCTAACAACCTCTCTCACTGTATTATTAAGAAACTCATCAATATTTGCACCCTTTAATGGGGCAATTAAAACTAATTTCTTTTCTATGTCATTTATTAGTTTTTCCAATCCCCTGTATCCAATCTTTATTTCCCGAATTTCATTATCTAAGAATTTATTCTTTTCTACGACTATTTTCCCACCAGGCAAATCCTCTGTAATTATCTCTTCCGGCACAGGAGAGCCCTTTTGCCAGAGGTAAACAATCAGAAATATCAAGAGCATGGAAGCCAATCCTGAAATAATCAGACCACGACGCAATATCGGACTTGCATTCTTCCAAACAAACCCTTTCTTCTTTTCCTTTACTATAATTGGTGCAACCTGTGCAATTGTAGTTATAACAGGTGATACAACCTTTACCTCTTCTTTTGCTTCTTCAACAACCTTAATCCTTTTTGGCTTTTCAATTCTTACAGGCTTGCGTACTGTTATTGGTGTAGTAACAGGGATTACAAGAGGCTTCGACCTTTTAGCAGCCGACACCTTTGGCAACGATTCTTCTTCCTTAGATAATTTCATGAAAAATTCAGATTCTTCCGGCAGGATAACAGTATCTTCTGTTTTTCGTTTAATCACTGGTTTTAAGGGTGAAATGAGAATCTCTTTTGACTCAAGGGTGGTTTTCAATCCAAATGTTTCCTCTTCAGTGCCTGACACATCTTCTTTTTCGGCCACAGGTTTAACCAAAGGGGTCTCTTTATGAGTGCCAACAGGAGATTTTGTTGTTTCTACAGAAGAACCCATTGGTTTCAACAGATTTTTATCATCATTTCTCAAACATGAAAAGCCACTTAATTCTGCAGTATCTGCAGAATTAGCGGCACTAAAAGGAAAAAAGATATAAATAAGTGTAACGCATAGCAAATAGAATAATTTTCTTTTAGGGTTTTTGTTCAATTCCTTCCCCCTTAATTAATTTGAAACTATTGTAACTACTCAGGCTATACCCCAGATGTGTAAGATAAGGAGAAATGGAGAAAAGGGGGAATTGGAGAAAAAATCTTAATCTCTTTCTAACTCCACCCTTCTACTTTTATCAGTTAATTCTCCATTTTCCCCATTTCTCCTTCATTACACATCTGAATAGTTACAGCTGATTAAAATGTGTAGGAAATAGCAATAGCTGAGTAGTTACAGTAATTGTTCGATAACCTGTGAATTTTGTAAGTCACAAAGATTGCCATTGCGAGTAGAGACGCAAAAATTTGCGTCTCTACCTTTACAATAGCAATAAATTAGATTACTTTATCACTTTCAACCTCATGGAATTTTCACAGGATATTGAGCAATTACCTATTATAATGCCTTGCAAAAACTGAAGGATTACTACTTAAAAAGCTAAACGCTCGTATTATTTACCTCATATTTGCCCGAGTAATTCTACCTTCTGTTAAGTAAAGGGCAAGAAAGGATACCCCTTCTTGCCCTATTGGTTTAAAACTTCTTTTTTCTCCGTGCCAAAAGTCTTCGCCGCTTATCGCTTGGTTTTTCATAATGTTCTCGTCGCTTCATTTCAGACAATATCCCGGACTCCTGACATTCCCGCTTAAACCTTTTTAAGGCACTATCCAAAGATTCACTATCACGAACCACTATTCCAGGCAACTCTATCACCCCTTTCTAACAAACTCCTATATCTTTCCCTCCCATATATATCGCAGTAATTATTTTGTGGAAATCAAAATAAACTTTAAGACTCCAAACCAGAAACATAAATGTCTATAGTTTGTACTCCAAAACCTCTCAAATCTCATGTCCACAAAAAATTATTGATAATATAAGCGTTCAGTTATCAGCAAAGACCATAAAATCAAGGCAAGATGAAGCATTCCTAACTTTTACGACTTCCTGTACCAGAGGTGCTATCTCTGCCAGGGGTGCTACTTCCTTGTCCCTGTCTGCAAAAATGCACAAGTGCAAACATCCAACCACAAAGACGGACACCCACAAACAGACTGTGTGAAAACTCAATTTCACGATACTTGCCTGTAGTGGCAATGCCCCCGTGCCTGCCCTCTGTCTCTACAATCTGTTGCAGCACAATCTGTCATGTCGATCTCGTTACAGAGAAAGATCCACAAAGGGTGTAAATATCAATGGGAGAATAATTCAACGATAATAAGGTAAAGATGAGCTTGATGAGGGTTCATCTTAAGAATTTACACCCTTTGTGGCTCTTTCTCTTCTCGTTAATTTGTCGTAGCATTGATGCCCAAATCATGAGTTTTCACACAGTCTGCAAACAGATGTCCCTACAAATGGTTATTTGTCAAATTAAAGTTGACATAACAATAACCTATTAGTTCATCCCGGTGGCCATGTCATCTTGCGTCCACCCAATAGGTGGAAATGAATATGAAAAACCTCTTGTCCTGCATCATGATTACAATTAACCACAATCCGAAATCCTTGTTCAGAAATACCATGCTCAAAGGCAAGTCTTTTGGCTGTAAGGTATATTTTTCCAATCAAATCCACAGAATTTTCCTCAATATCCATCACTGTGGAAATATGTTTTTTCGGTACAATAAGTATATGAACTGGAGCTTGAGGATTGACATCATTAATCGCTACAATATCACTATCCTCATAAAGAAACACTGCTGGTATCTGTCCATTAATAATTTTGCAAAATACACAATCACTCATCTCTTCAGCAACCTTTTAATTATTCAGCTGTAGGGGCAATTCATGAATTGCCCCTACTCGCAGTCGGTCTTTCCTTTTATGGTTGTCTATTGTTTGAGTAGCCAATCAAACAGCGGACTACAATCGCATCCGTCATTTTAAGGTTGACACAACACCAGCGATCAACAAGCTGCTGGCTGAATGCTTACTGCAACCTTTTTCCCTTGCCTGCAAGATCATTCCTTAGCCCATCCCTATACTCCTGCAACCTTGATTGAAGGTATGGATATTTTTTGGCTAATATCTGTACCGCAAAGATAGCTGCATTTTTAGCCCCAGCCTTACCAATAGCCATAGTAGCTACAGGTATTCCCCCCGGCATCTGGAGGGTAGAAAGCAGTGCATCTATCCCGCCCAATGTAGAAGATGTGGAATTAAGCGGTACCCCAATCACTGGCATCAAGGTATAAGAAGCCGTTACCCCGGCTAAATGGGCTGCCATCCCTGCCCCACAGATAAATACTTCTACCCCTTCATCTTCATATTTTCTGATATATTCTACTGTTTCTATTGGGGTTTTATGTGCCGAGGTAATCAGCATCTTGTACGCAACCCCAAACGACTCAAGGACATTACCTGTCTCTTGCATTATATCATAATCACTATCACTACCCATCATGATCAAAACTATTGGCTTTATGGAATCCATTATCCTTTTCCTTAAAACACACAAAAAGACATAATAATATTATAGCACAAAGAATTAATTTAGTCAACAAAAATTTTCAACTTATCGTAATCCTTCAGTTATCGGTGGGAATTGGTAGTGATTCTGAGACATTTACTTTTATGGGTGAGACAGAGGGTGGGCACAGGGGACTGTTCTTACGGCATTGGATGTCCTCTGCTGACAGGGAGTATGGGGGCGAATGGTCTCCCCGAACTTACTGAATTCGAATGTCTCAGAATCAGTAGCTGCAACCTCTTAGGTTGCGTTATGTTACGCAAGGGTATGAGCCTGCGGTTACAACTAATTGTGCTGGTTCACCGTGAATCGTAATTTTCCATTCGGGTCATGCTCAAGACCAAATCATGTCAATCTTGTTTACAGAGAAAGAATCATAAAGGGTGTAACTTCATAGATGCAACCATGTTTCCTATAGATTACACCCTTTGCGATTCTTTCTCTTTTTGTTGCAATAGCTATTAGCTGACAAGCTCCCAAATCGCTAACTTAAATTGAAGAAAATTATGATTTTGTCTGAAGCAGCACATAATAACTGAGGCATTACAACTTATTGCCCATCAAGCAACTCTCGTATCTTTGCCTTAATATTGTTACTTCTAATCAATGCCTCTCCAATCAAAACCGCATGAATTCCCTTGTCTTTGTAAAGGGATATTATTTCTGGGGATGATATGCCGCTCTCACTTACCGCTATTTTTTCATGGGGTAATAATACCTTGAGCATCAGGGTTGTTTTCGGTTCGACAATAAATGTCCTGAGGTTTCTATTGTTTATCCCAATTATCCGGGCAGTAGTTTTAAGTACTTTTTCTACATCATCCATGGAGTGTGTTTCCACCAGACAATCCATCTGAAGAGCACCGGCAATATCTATAAACCTATTTATTTGTTCGATAGAAAGGCAGGAAACAATCAAGAGAATAGCATCCGCACCAGCTATAGATGCCTCATAAATCTGGTATTCATCAATAATAAAGTCCTTACACAGAACAGGGATATGGACATGCTCCCTTACTGTTTTAAGAATATCCATGCTTCCTTGAAAAAACCTTTCATCTGTAAGCACAGAAATAGCCTTTGCCCCAGCCTCTTCATACTCTATGGCTATGGCTACAGGATCAAAGTCTTCTCTGATTACCCCGGCTGATGGGGATGCCTTTTTTACCTCAGCAATCAGGTTGATGCTGCCCTGAGCGGAAATAGCCTCTCTGAACCCTCGCCTTATGGGAAGGCTATAGCTTTTGGCTTTTAACACCTCAATGGGTGTATTTTTCTTTCTTTCTGTAATCTCTATGGTTTTATGTTTTATGATTTCGGTTAAATACATTTTTCTCCTATAATAATGTCACCCTTTTCGGGGTTAGACATTGCTCAACCTTTCAAAAGTATAGCTGAATAGTCAACATTTGTCAACATTATTTTTAAGTAGGGGCAAACCTATGTGTTTGCCCTATATATTTGCCCTATATATTTGCCCTTTGTCCCGCCCCTTGCATGAATCCTTAACAGGCTGTTACGGAATGAGAATTCGGCACGAGAAGCATATAGTATATTGTGCAGCAATTCTGTGTGAAACTTGCAACTCGTTGAAATTATTGCACTTTTGCTCATAATGGTAAATAAATTTTCGCGAACTTATTGCAGGAAACATCAATAACCACTTGGGGTTAAGTCAATTTTCACACAGAATTGCTG
>JAHIZN010000331.1 GCA_018814245.1 bacterium | reverse complement strand
TTTTCATACACCAGTTCACCAGCAATGTTGTATATCTTGATGCAAATGGGATGAGCGGGAAGGTTGCCAAAGGTAAAGCTTGTTTGTCCCTTTGCCAGTGATAATGGATTGGGATACACAACCATGCTGTTCAAATCATCATACAGCGGCAGTAATACAAAGTTTACCCCAAGAAGCCTGCTTGTCAGAGCCGGTGCCCCCTTAAACCCAGGTGTTGTTGAAACCCTGGCTATCTTGGTAGCCATCATTGGACGGTAATTGACCGGGGGGATAATAGCTACGGTGTATGTCCCCCTTGGCAAGCCATTGATTTCATAATCCCCGGAAACATTGGTTGAGGCTGTGCCCTTTAATGCCAATTCGTTATTATCTAATATCTTATATGCCTTGATAGGCACACCGGCCATAGAAATTTTTTGTGTTTCTTCCACATCCTTATACATCCCGCCGGTTATTTGTCCGCCAATAACACCGAATAGATTGCTTTTGCCCTTTTTACCATTTGTTTGGGCAAGAATGCTTGTTTCTGAAACAATGGTCGGAATTGACACGCTCCCAATGGCTATTCCATTCTCAAGCATCAGGGTAACACTTCCCATTACACCAGCAGAATCTATCAGGGTAACTGGTCCGAACTGATCGTTTATGGGATTGCCCAGGGCATCACAGCTAAGAACCTGTACCTCAAACGATTCCTCCACTATTTGGGTTTGAATCGGTGTAATCTCAAGGTATGCAAGTGCACCGGAATTAACCGCAATTATTCCAGTACAGCCGCGATGACCATTTGCATCTGTAACCACAATCGAACCTGTACCTATCGTTGTAGCCGTAAATGTGGATACCATCCCATGAATATTTGACATCGTGCCGATATTTCCATTTACCTCCCAGTTGGACTGAATCAATCCGAGCGGATTATTGTCTGCATCATAGCAGGCAGCGGTTAAGTCAAGAATATCACCGGCTGCCAGAGACACATGGTGTACAGGGTTATTATCCATAGCTGTTACTGCTAAATGGTGCAGCATACCATTTGTAACAATAATGTTGTCCAATTGGGCGATATGCCCCTTGCCATCACGGGCAATAATGCTCCCTGTGCCCGGCTTCCTGGGATCAAGCGTAATCATTGGTGCCCTTTTCCCTGACAACACACCAATATTTCCCTGAATCTCCCATTGAACCGAAACATTTTTGACAAAATTCCCTGCCTCATCATACCCCTTTGCCTCTAAGGACAGGGTATCATCGGTAGTTAATGCAATCTGTTGGCACACTGTCCCTACAGTAAGGGTATCGGTAATTGTCCCTTCCTGAGGCATACGAAGGGTATCCGAAGGACTGGATGAATTAGCAACAATGGTTATCTGATGAATAGGTACTGATACAGCTTGCTCATTATTATAGAGCCTGAGGATTGGTACACCTGTGGTATCCTCCCCGGCCAGAGCCAGATCAAGATCGCCGTCATAATCATAATCAATCCAATTCACACAACAAAAGATAATCCCGGGCAAACCTTGGGTTGTATCCACGGTAAATGTGCCAGCCTCATTTTTATACAGGGTTGTAGTGCGGCTGCCAGACATGGTTTGCCCTGCAATAATCAGGTCAATGCTGCCATCATCATCATAATCCCCAAAAGCCATTGAGGAATGAAAGACTGGGGTAAGTATTTGCCTTACATCCTCCACAAACCTGCCCTTATCATTATTGTATACCTTTATGACCGCCCCAGTAGGCAGCCAGCCGCTTACAACAAGGTCAAGATCGCCATCCCCGTCATAGTCTCCCCATGCAAGCGAGCCATAATAGGTGCTTATTAATGCTTGAGTGTCTTCAATAAATTCCCCATCCTTGGTCTTTCTATATATCTTGGTATACGGCTGCCAGTTAGTAGTTTCATCACACCCAGCCATACAATAGGAATCTCGTTCACCAGCCTTATCGCTATCTGTCCAGGCAATAGAGCCATAACGGATTGGAGGGTGCTGCGTGGTATCCTCAATAAGAATGCCGTCTATATTCATGTATATTTTTGAGACAGGCTGCCTGTCTGCATTATATCCGGCTACAGATAGATCCAATCTCCCATCTCTATTAGAATCATTCCAGTTAATCTTTCCATAAGAGACACCAATTATCTTTTGATTCATATCCTCTTGAAAGGTTGTACTTCCCGGCTCATTTCTGTAAATCTTGGTTACCGGCTGCCCGGTTTTATCCATCCCGCATACAGCCAGATCAAGGTCTCCATCCTTATCATAATCACCCCATGAAAGCGATGCTTGAGTAATGCCAAGGAATTGCTCCCCAGAATCAACCAGTACCCCGCAAAAAGCAGAGATTGGCAACCCCAATAAAAATACCATAGATAACATTAATCGAATCATTTTTCATACCTCCATAGAATAATTGTCAGACTGTGTAAAAGTTCACTTTTCACGATAATTGTCCTACTATCGTGCAACCTTAAAATGACGGGTGCGATTGTAGTCTGCTGCCTGATCACTGAGTTATTAATATGTAATTGCTCAGCTATCTCATTTTCACACATGACATGAAATCAGTCAATACGCTTTTACAGAGAAAGAGCCACAAAGGGTGTAAATATCGGTGGTGTCTCCCTTTTCTCCATTATCTCCCTATCTCTCTATTCTCTATCCCCTTATCT
>JAHIZN010000045.1 GCA_018814245.1 bacterium | reverse complement strand
TTACTTGTTTCACTTGATAAGGTTTTGCCTTGTTGCCATCTTTTTGTAAAATTATTTTTTCTTCAATACCTGCCTTTCTAAAAATATGATGACTTCCACTCACTCTCATTTCAAAGCCGTAACGAAGTAACAAATTGCATAAGTCGCCAAAGGCAATATTTGCATCCGTCCTACCACTAACTATTTGTTGTATCAATCGTTCGTAATTACCCATTTTATTTTTTTTCCATCCCTAACGATAAGGTCGGTGGCGGGCGGTTTATTCGCTCGTCCACTGCAGCACCAATTGGTTAAGCTTTTATAGGGCGCTGTCTCGAATTATCCCTGTCCCCAATTATCCAAGAGGGGAATAAAAAGGTAATTGTCCTGCCACTCGCAGGTCTTCGGGACACCACGGTATTTCAAAGCATTATAGGAAATATTCCTGCATCTCTTGCCTTAGTTATGTCAATTATTAGCAGATCACCCCTATTGTTATTGAAAATTTCCCTGCCTTCTTTAATAGCTTCTTCAAATGAGTAATTTCCTACAAAGGTAGTTTCAAGGAGAAAATATTCTTTTCCATCCCTTGAGGCTTCAAATCCAAAGAACATATGTTCCGGTATACAGATGATTATCGGATTAATGCTGATTGCCTCACAAATACTGGCAAATAAAAGAGATAAGTCCACACAATTTCCAAATTTATCGGCTAATATTTGAGAAGGTAGTTTGATTGATTGATCACCTGAAAAATCCAGTAAGGCATCAACATAACCTATCCCTTTTTCCTTTAAGGTTTCATATATTGCCTTAACCTGCAAGAGCACACCTTTTTTGTCTTTTCCGTAGCCAAAGACTTCCCGATTAGGGGAAAGTTCCCTTGCTTCACCTAAAAATGTTTTTATGGCAGGGTCATGAGGGGTGATAAAGGCAGCAATCAATTCACTACAGTCTTTTCCATCTGCTGTCTTCCAGATAAAGCTGTTTTTGCTGGCAATCTTAGGTTGTAACACCTTTGCCCATTCGTATTCTTTACCATATTGATCCTTAAATTCAATCTTAAGTGCCAGATTTAAGACCGCACGCTCATCTCTAAACAAGGTGTTAGGGTCTTTAGCTATCAGAACAACTTCCTTTGAAATGCTATCTTGTGGGTTAAGTATATCTCTGATGCTTTCCCTTTGCAAGTCAATAATATTGTGCATGTTATATGAAAGTGTAATATGGGTAAAGGGTGCATCTGAGGAATTTTTAAGTAAAATTCTTATCGCCGGCACCCTGAGATTGATGTAGCTTTGAAATAGTGCAGGAAAGACAGGATTCATATAATCATAGTTAATCTCAAGACCAAAGTAAGATTCTGTGCCATTATCAAATTTAGCCTGCTTTGGTGTTTTGGCAATATCTTTTGAAAAGATGATCTCAGTCTCACCGAGCAAGTTAGGCAGGTCTGATATTGAGATAGCTTTTGTGGTCGTTGTTGCCTCAGTTGCCTTACAAGGTGCTGGTGGTAGTGCTGGTGTTGGTTGATGATAAACATCCCTCCCAGACTGAATGATGTTTACATTTTGGCTGCCACTAATATTTACTGTCTGCATTTCTGTAGGCAAAGGCTGAGACAAAATTTCAGCATGTCCTTGCTCTAATCCCTGAATTTCTTTTATTAGCCGCTGAATATCATTTTTTTCATCCTCAATATTAGTAACAAGATATGGCGGAAGATACAAGTTGCCAAATTTAGCCTTCTGAAGTTCTAAATGACGAAGGTTCTTTTTGTGAACATCAATCTGTTCCCTTAAACTGTTTATTTCTTCCTGATTATTCATATTTATGGTTTCCTCCTTTTTTATTCTGGGCAATCAAGATTATCCACAGATTACACAGATTTCACAGATGAATGTAGATGCTACAATAATGGGTGGTGTCGCAGAATAGCTTAAATGAGCAAGAACGATAGCAGGGACAAGCCCTGCAGCTACAGCTCTACCATGAGTTAGCTACTTTACGACACCACCGAATTATTACCTATTCCCTATTCCCTCGTGATAATATGCTCTTTCATAATATTATTTCCTCTTCATCTTTAACCACAAATGCACACAAATAAAAAGACCTGTCTGAATCAGCTAATCTCAGGCATTCTTAAGATATCGTTTAATTTCATCATGTGACCCAACAATAATAAATTCTACCGTATCTCCTTTTAATCTAAAGAGTATCCTATCCTTTAAATCTGTTCGTATTTCCCAATAATTCTTTCGTAATTTCTTTAGTCCCAAACCAGAGGTTCTTTTTCTGGTCTCAAAGAATATTACCATGTCCCTGATAGCCTCTTTAACCTTTATTTTTCTGATAGGGGACAAATCCTTTATAGTATTGTCAAATGAGGGTTTATGCTCGTATTTCATTAGCTTAAAGTTCCCTTAAACTTATCAGAAAGTCTTTGGCATTTGTATAGAGTTCACCATTTTGATTAGCTAATTTCTCAAGTTTGTCCCATTCATTTTCACTAAAATCTTTCTCTTGCTCAGCGATTACCAATGGCTTCATTAATACGCCACCTTCTACAAGTTCAAATCCTACCTTATTTCCTTTTTGTCTGACATAGAGTGCTTCTCTAACCTTATCTGGTATAGTAACCTGTCCTTTGGAAGATAAAGTAGCTATGGCTATAGTCCTATCCATTTTGTCAACCTCCTTACAAATAAAATTAAAAAATTATGTAACTACTCAGCTATTGTTATTTTAAGCACATTTGTGGCTACTCAGGCAGCAAGAATACAGAATTCAGGAGTCAGGAGTCAGAATGAGAACACCTGCTATGATAGTTTTCGCAGGAGATATGGGGATATTGAGAGAGAGATAATGGGATTTATAGGCTTACTCTGGAGCTATTCTGAATTCTGACTCCTGAATTCTGTATACCTGAGTAGTTACATAAAATATATCTAAATTTTCAACTCAAATAACAATTTATAGGGAAAAGAAAAGAAGGGAGCGTGATTATATTCTTTTTCCCTTTCTTTTCAATTTGATTAATATTTGTGGAGGTGTAAAATGGCTCTTTCTGGTTTGGATATTTTCAAAAAATTACCTAAAACCAATTGTAAAAAGTGTAATTTTCCCACTTGTCTTGCCTTTGCCATGCAGGTAGCAGCAGGTAAGGTTGAGATCTCTTCCTGTCCGGATGTTTCACCTGATGTTGTGGCTCAGATAGCTGAAGCAACTGCTCCACCCATTCGACCAATAACCATTGGTACAGGTGATAATGCCTTAAAGATTGGTGAGGAAACAGTCATGTTCCGTCATGATAAGAGGTTTGAACATCAACCAGGGATTGGACTTTTGCTGACAGATGAGATGTCAGATGAGACATTGAATAAACATATTGAACAATTTAAGACAGCTGCGTTTGAACGGGTCGGGGTAATGATGAGGGCAGAGATTCTGGCTATTAAGAGCGTGACCAAGGATGTAGAGCGGTTTAAGGCTGTGGTCAAAAGAGCCATGGATGAAACTCAGGGATTGTTGATACTGATGAGTGATTCACCCGATATTCTTAAGGCTGGATTGAGTATCTGTAGTGAACGCAAGCCGTTAATCTGTGGGGTAAATGCAGATAACCTTGCTGAAATAGCACAATTAGCCAAGGAATATAATTGTCCGGTAGTAGCAAAAGGGGTTGGAATAGATGAAATAGCTGATTTGACTAATAAACTTAGTTCAGCTGGGGTTAAGGATATTGTCCTGTATCCGGTTAGTACATCTATGAAGGATCGCTTTGAACAAGAAACAATGATACGAAGGCTGCCATTAAAGAAAACATTCAGACCACTGGGCTTTCCAACGATTATCTTTCCAAGTGATTTTACAGCAGATAAGGATGAGGAAATGTTGATTGCAGCTACATTTGTGGCAAGGTATAGCGGGATTATTATTCTTTCTACCCTTGAGCCGCATTATACATATCCACTCTTTTGCCTCAGGATGAATATTTACACAGATCCACAGAGACCCATGACCATGGAAGAGAAGGTGTATGAGTTCAATAATCCTGACCAAAATGCACCGATTCTGGTAACAACAAACTTTTCTCTGACATATTTTCTTGTCTCTGGTGAGATCGAGTCGTCAAGAAAGCCTGTTTGGCTGGCAATACAGAATACCGAGGGGCTTTCTGTTCTGACTGCATGGTCAGCAGGGAAATTTAATGCAGAGTCGATTGCTAAGTTTATTAAGAATTCAGGGATAATGGAAAAGGTTTCTCATCGAAATGTAGTTATCCCCGGATATGTAGCCGAGTTGTCTGGTGATTTAGAAGAGGAGTTGGGTGCTGGATGGAAGGTAACTGTTGGACCAAGAGAGGCTCCGAGTCTTCCCGGCTTTTTGAAACAGTGGCAGGCGTAAATTAAAAAAATAAGCGTTTATTCTAATTAATGGAGAAGATAAGAACGCAGATTTTCAGGATTTTTCAGGATTACGCAGATTTTTTCTTTGATACTATCCTGATAATCAGCGTAATCTGCGTCCTATTTATTTCTCCCAATCTTTCACCGTTGAAGACTGACGATTGAATGTTTATATTAAAAGGAGGTATGGTAAAAATGGTTCTTGTCATAGCAGAAAATATTCATGTTATATCCCCACGAATTAAGGAGGCAATCAAGAATAGGGATGCAAAGACCATCCAGGAGGTAGCGGTTAAATCACAGGAAATGGGTGCAGATTTCGTTGATTTGAACATTGGTCCTGCAAGCAAAGAGGGTCCGGCAATCATGGAATGGATGGTTAAAACCGTACAAGAGGTGGTTACTTTGCCATTATTACTTGATACCCTGAATGTAGAGGCAATAGAAACAGGCTTAAAACTTTGTAACCAAAAGGCAGTAATAAACTCTATCAGTTGTATCCCGGAAAGAATGGATGCCTTGTTTCCTCTGGTGCAAAAATATAACGCAGGTTGTGTTTGCCTGCTGATTAGTGCTCAGGGGTTGCCAAGGGATAATGATGAAAGGGGAATGCTCGCAGCTGACCTTATTGGTAAGGCTATGGAATATAATATACCAAATGAAGACCTCTGGTTCGATCCCTTTACCCCGCCAATTGCCTTTCAGCAGGAAGCGGTTAAGGCTACCATAGAGTCTGTGATGATGTTTGAAGAGATGGCTCCCGGCTGCAAAACTACCTGTGGACTGTCTAATGTTTCCAATGGACTGCCTCGGGAGTTAAGGGATATTCTCAATCGAACCATGCTTATCATGCTTGAAAGACATGGCATGACATCAGCCATTGCAGATGCCTTTGATGAAAAGATAATTGAAATAGCCAAGGGCAAAAGGGGCGATTTGCAGCAAATTGTCTATCAAGTTATGGATGGAGAAGAGCCGGCTATGGGCAATCTTACACCAGAACAGGTTGAATATGTAAAGACAGCCAAGGTGTTGCTTGGACATAAGCTCTTTTCGCCTTCTTGGCTGAGTGAATAGCAACGGATGATAGAACGCTTGGTGGGGTATCTCCTGATATAGCTAAAAAATACCTGCAACAGGTGATCACATCGTAGCTGCAGGGCTTGCCCCTGCCTGACACACAAGCGACCACAAGGGTCGCAGCTACAAGAAACTAACACG
>JAHIZN010000330.1 GCA_018814245.1 bacterium | reverse complement strand
TAACCGTAACCTCATGTCTGAATCGAGGATCCTTTTTCAAAAGCAATGGCAATATCTCAATAATATGCCTCTCCTCTTCCTCTAATCTTAATGCTGTTGCTGCCATAATATTACTCCTTTTTGCCCTTATAACCTATTGCCATGCATAAAGCCAAGCTAATTAATTGAAACCAAGGAAAAAAACGCGAAACAGTTTCGATAACCCTTTCCCTAATAAGGAGTAACAAATAAAATATTTCCTTCTTACTTTTGAGGTCTACCTTGATGCTGAGGCAATCTCTATTTCCATGACAAATAAGTTTGACAGAAATTCTTCATTTCCTACAACATGATCTGCATTGAGGTAACACCTCTGGCATCTGAAATGTTTTTCTTTTTCTATATCTTTTTTGCTTAACCACTTCTGGTATTCTTCATGCTTTCTGGTATCTTTCTCGTTATCCCATAATGGATCAGACACCGTTAATTCATCTTCTATCCCTTTTTTTATTTCTTCCTCTATTTTTTCTCTTGCACCTTTATTTACATTTATTTACATTATAGTTGTTATTTCATTGTTTCTTTCTTGTTGTAGTATGCTTAAATTTTAACACAGCAAAATTTAACTCAATAGTTGTTTCGCTTTCATTTGTTACAAGATCATCATCAAGAATTTCGGAGATGATTTCGCCACTTTTTTGCATAAGTGATTTCTGGACAGACTTATCTTGTATTGTGGATAGTTCTTTAATATTTCTTGATAGTTTTCTGATTTTTGAAAATATCTCAATGATGGCAAAAGTTGTTTCTATGGCTTTAGGACTTTTGAGTATTGTTGCCAGCATATAAAGCCCTTTTTCAGTAAAAGCTTTTGGAGGAAATCTTGTTTTTGAAAGTTTTGCGGTCGAAATTTTCGACCGCAAACTATCAAATTCATCTTTTGTCAGTTCAAGCATATATCCATCTGGAAATTTATCAATATTGTTTTTAGCTGCTTCATTTACTCTTTTAGTCTCTACTCCATAGAGTTCTGCAACATCACTGTCAAGAATAGCTTGAATACCCCGTATGATTATGATTTTATTTTCAACAATTTCAAATTTTATAACACTCATTATGATACCTTTTTAAAATTTTGGTTCTTTCTCATTTTAAGTGGGTAATTCAACTTTAGGAAGGATTCATGATCAGTCCTCGAAAACAAAATCAACCCACAAACTCTCATCATTGCTCTTTCTACTATTTTCGGATTACACCTCAATCCTTTATCTCCTCATATGTAATAAGCTGAACATTTAACGATTGACAACTCTTTTTGCCCTCTTCATTCATATTAACAGCAACAAAGATTGTCTTAGGAAAAACACCGGTTATCTGCTCATAAAATTTAGCCTTACGATTCAAAATACTCACATCACTTGACCCAGCAGATGATTTTATCTCTATAAGATAGTCTTCCCCATTCTTAATCAAAAGGTCTCCCTGTATCTCACAGGAATACCCAAAAACAACCCCATCCTTGTCCTGCACCCTCCATTCCTTTACCTCAGTAACATTAAGATTTTTCAACAAGAGTTCCCTTAAGGTATTCCTGATAGTTGCTTCAGCAAAGATCCCCCATCGCGACCCAACAGTATCTATCTTTATGCCTATTGCTTTTAATCCATTGTCAACCTTTATCTCCAAATCCTTTGTTGCTTTTAATCCATCATCAACCTTTGTCTCCAAATCCTTCGTTGCTTTTGATTGCAATTCAAAGCCATTATCAACCTTTGTCTCTAAATCCTTTGTTGCCTTTAGCCCTTTGTCAACCTTTATCTCTAAATCCCTTGTTGCCTTTGATTGCAATTCAAAGCCATTGCGCATCTCCTGAACCAAAGCATCAAATCTCCGATCTGATTCCTCAAATTTTACCTCGAATTTTCGATCCATTACTTCAAATCGACGATTAGTCTCTTCACGGCTAATTCGGAGTTCTTCTAATATCTGCCTTAAATCATCCTTTGTGGCTAATGTCTCACTTAGGATAACCGTAACCTCATGTCTGAATCGAGGATCCTTTTTCAAAAGCAATGGCAATATCTCAATAATATGCCTCTCCTCTTCCTCTAATCTTAATGCTGTTGCTGCCATAATATTACTCCTTTTTGCCCTTATAACCTATTAACAGGCATAAAAAAGCCAAGCTAATTAATTGAAACCAAGCAATTATTATAATATCTTGTAGATTCTACTCAACTAACCAATTCCTTAAACAATATTATACACCAAACAGTTATAGTAGTCAACCATTTTTTGTAACCGTTCAGGTGGTGAAATATTCTTCGATAGGCTGTTACGGAATAGAAATTTGGTACGAGGAGCATATAACATATTGCGATAATCTCATCAACAAGTACTGTATGTAGCATGGTGTTGTCACTGATTATTAGTTCCGTAACAGCCTGTCGATAGTTGTTTCACTTTCATTGGATACCAGATTATCATCAAATATTTCGGCAATAATTTCTCCGCTTTTTTGAAGCAAGTTTTGTTTTTGGCTGTCGTCCTGTGCGATTGATATCGCTTTGATATTTCGTGAAAGGTTTCTAATTTTTGTAGACGAATAACACCACGATTAATTATATGATAAACTAAAGACTGTTCTAATTGATATGATCTATATTTTCTTGGCATAATTAAAGTTTACCATAATTACCGTATTGTGTC
>JAHIZN010000329.1 GCA_018814245.1 bacterium | reverse complement strand
TTCTGTATCCATTCAGGAAGTGGGAAGAATAGCCAGATAATAAGAAGCAGCAAGACAAATACCAGCCCATCAAGTATCCTTTCCATGACTACTGTGGCTAAGGCAAGGCTCTTGCTGCAAGATTCCTTTATCCCAAGCATATATGCCCGCACAAACTCCCCGGCTCTGGCAGGCAGGATGTTGTTTGCCATAAATCCAATAATCACGATGCGAAACAAGCTGCCAAATCTTATCCTTTTGGTATGGGCTAACAGATAGTACCACCTGACAGCTCTCACCGGATAGCCAAGAAGATAGACCACACATGCGGCTAAAAGGATAGGATAATTCAACCCGGACAAGGCTTTTCCAAAGGCTGTCAGATCTGTCTTCCAGAGGATCAATCCCAATAGGGTGATGCTGATAAGTATTCCGAGCCACTTGAGTTTGTTCATGAATAAGTGTCTACCCTTGTTATAATTTCAGAGGCGGTAAGCGTTCAGCCGTCAATCATCAGATGAAAGCAGTGAAAGGCTAAAGCCTAAACTCCAACCATAAAAATCGAGGCAAATGATCTGAGTGCTGACTGCTTGAAAAGCTGAACGCTTTTACAAAACACCATTGTTTCTGACAATGATTTTAAGCTGACAGCTGATCCCTGACAGCTGAATGCTTTTTATACGGCAGCCCCCATATCTTCACAAAGCCCTCTGCTGCTTTGTGATCAAAGGCATCTGCAGCATCATAGGTAGCCAATTTATAGCTGTACAGGGAAAATGTGGATGTTCTGCCGGCAATACCCACGGTACCCTTATAGAGCTTTAGCCTTACCGTACCCGTAACATTAGACTGGGTTGTGTCCACAAAGGCATCGAGTGCATTTTTCAATGGGGTAAACCAGAGTCCATAGTATATCAATTCTGCATATTTCAAAGACACGGTTTCCTTAAAATGGCTGCATTCGCGATCCAGAACCAAAGCCTGAAGTGCCCAGTGTGCCTCATGCAGGATATATGCCCCAGGTGCTTCATAGACCTCTCTGGACTTAATCCCTATCACCCTGTTTTCCACCATATCCACCCTGCCCACACCGTGTTTGCCGCCAAGGGTATTTAATTTCATGATAAGCTCTACAGGATTCATCCGCTCACCATTCATAGCTACTGGCACACCTGCCTCAAAGCCTATTTCTACATATTCAGGGGTATCTGGCGTATTGTTTATAGGGGAAACTATTTGATAGCTGTCATCTGGCGGCTCAATTGCAGGGTCTTCTATGACCCCGCACTCCACGCTTATTCCCCAGAGGTTTTTATCAATGCTGTAAAGGCTGCCTTTTTTAACTGAAACCGGTATATTATGTTTTTGGGCATACTCCATCTCTTCCTCTCTTGACTTAAACTCCCATTCCCTGGCCGGGGCAAGGATTTGAATCTCAGGGCTAAGGGTAGATATTCCCACCTCAAACCTTACCTGATCGTTTCCCTTGCCTGTACATCCATGAGCAACCGCATCTGCAGATTCAATTTTGGCTATCTCCACTAATTTTTTAGCAATCAATGGTCTGGAAAGGGCTGTGGCTAACAGATATTTTTTTTCATACACAGCATCTGCTTTAAGGGCAGGAAAGATATAATCCTGAACAAATTCCTGTTGAAGATCTTCAATGTATATTTTGCTTGCACCCGTGGCCAATGCCTTTTCCCTCAAGGGCTTCAAATCTTCCCCCTGCCCCAGATCAGCAGCAAAGGCAATAATCTCTGCATCATATTTTTCTTTTAGCCATGTGATCATTACAGATGTATCCAATCCACCTGAATAAGCCAGAACAATCTTTTTTGGTTTTGTTGACATTTTTTCTCCTCTTACAAAATTCGTTTGCCTATAGTATATTCCAATTACATATTTCGTAGTTCCTGATTCACCTTAACTGCTGATATTAACTACGAAATACGCGAAAAACGCGAAAAAATTCTTTCCTTAAATTATTTATTTTATTCTTTTTCGCGTCTTTTTGCGTATTTCGTAGTTTAGGCATACGGACAAAAATAATTATTCCATAATATAGAAAATATGCTATCATTAGTGCATGTGCGTTAGCAATGGGATAGCTTAATATGACCGTTAGCCTTATATTAATAAGACATGCGACAACTCAACCATTTTCTGAAGGATGTTTGACTTTCACCTGATGGTTTACCAAATAGCAAGTTTTCAACGCTAATATCTTCGTCAACATCTTCCCAATGGATACCATCTCCTCTACCAATCAATCTCCAGTTGTTTCGCTCTTTAGGGGTTGAATGCATAAGCCTTGGAAACCATGCCAGAGGAACAAAAATGGTTCGCCCATCGATTAAATCTACACTCAGTGTATCATCAGTTATAGTTACCTTTTCGGCAATAGGGGTTTCTATTTCAACTGCCAAAGTACTCATCCCACGCCTCCTTTAATTGTGTTTGATATTCATCGATTATCCTTTGAATTCGAGTAATTTCTACACGATTAAATCCTCCACTGCTTTGCAATATGACCGGATCAAGCCAGAACTTGGCAATTTTATCACCATGCTCAACATGAATGTGCTGAGGTTCATCTCGATCACCAGCATAGAAGAAAAATCGATATGGACCAGGAATATTTTTGACTGTTGGCATTTTGTACTTTATCCTTTCTGGTTATTTGCTGCGAACAAATTATTAGGCTTAGTTGCTATCTTCCGCTTTCTTGCAAGCCTAACAAATTATTGTACATTTCTTGTATCCTCTCATTCTGCCTTCTAATTTCCCCATGACTGTTTATTCGCCCTTAGATACTCTAACCACTTCTGTTCCAGTTCGCTCATGCAGGTAATATCAGGAGAATATGCTGCAGAAAGGCTGCAATCCAAACTCTTTTCATCTTTCAGGTTTATCAGAAAGTTACGGAAGAATTTATCCTGACCATATTTGTCAAGAAGATAGGTAACAATACTCAGTGTCTGGACATACCAGAGGTGGATATTTTCTATTTCTTTACCCTTTGCAATATCCGTATTATCCAATGCCTCTATCGGAAAGTATTTCCCTGCCCGTATTTTATCCAACAATTCCTGATATTGTTGATTGTAAACATTGCAATACCGCGTCTCTACAAGTGTAGCAATCCCTTCATCTATCCATTTGGGTATTTTTTTATTTTCCACAAACTCATGAAGAACAATATGACAAAATTCATGGGGGATAACTGCCTCAAGCAGATATTCAGCCTCCCAATAGGAATGAATAGATCGTATCTCACTAAAACTACACCCTGATGTTTGAGCATTCTTGCCGGTTATCTTCTGGTAATCTTGTGCTGTGTTATGGATATAGATATGTATCTTCCCCTTTTGCCAGAACCCAAAGTCTCCCATACCAATTTTCATAGGCAAATCAACACACAACGAATCAATTTTTTGTCCAATATTTTTTATTGCCTCCTCTTTTTGCCCATAAATAATAAAGTGGTCAGTTTCATAGGATGGATAGGAAATTTTTTCATTAAATTTTGTCAGATCAGAGAAAATATCACCAAATCCTGTGGTACTGGTTTCCAGCTGTATTGTTTGGACTGGTTCAGGATTTTTCTTTTTTGTAAAATTATGTCCCCACAATCCCAGGCCAATAATAACAAGTATAGCCAAAGCAACATCAAATCCAAGCCATTTCTTCCAATGTTTCTTTTCTGTTCTATAGGGTTCATAAAACGCAGATGGCTCTCTATAATCACTCTGTCTCTTGAAGACCTCATGACAAAGGTTGCAATATAACGCTTCATCACTATTATTATAACCGCACTTAGGACATTCCATATTTTTTTCCTCGATAATTGGTAAGCGTTCAGCTGTCAGCAGTCAGCAAATAGCATGCGACGACTGTTATTGAACAAGACAAGCTTCCAACTTGTAATATGTAATCTCGTTTACAGAGGAAGAAATTCAGTAATCGTTCAGGCTATAACATTAAAAGTGTAAGAAGGGGGATATGGAGATATGACATGAGATATGGGGATAATAATATAATCAATGCCTTAAAATCGAAGGGAAGATTACAGGGTTATCATTCCTAAGGGGACAAGTTGTATTATCCTCATATTTTTCTAATCCCTATATCTCC
>JAHIZN010000005.1 GCA_018814245.1 bacterium | reverse complement strand
TCTTCTTTCGTTACAAAGGGCTGCTGCTGCGTCACGGTTAAATGTTAGGATATAATAACTTCAATTTCCTCCGAGCATCGCAGGAATATTGTCATTCCTGCGAATGCAGGAATCTAATCTGTCTGCAGCTTACACCTCAGAAAATGTTGACAAAGGACTACCCATTTGAGGCAAAAAAGAGCCTACAAATACGAAGACATCAATGCCTGAAATGCCTCACACCAGTAAACACCATTGCCATGCCATATTGGTCTGCCACCTTAATTGTCTCCTCATCCCGCAATGAGCCGCCGGGCTGGATAATTGCCTTAACCCCTGCCCTTGCTGCCTCTTCTACCCCATCAGGAAATGGGAAAAAGGCATCTGAAGCTAAGCATGAGCCTACAGCCTTATCCCCTGCCTTTGAAGCGGCAATCTTTACAGATTCCACCCTTGAGGTCTGTCCGGGTCCTACCCCAACCGTTCTACCAGATTGAGCAAGCACAATGGCATTTGATTTAACATGCTTGCATACCTTCCATGCAAACATCAGGGTAGTAATCTCCTCGTCAGTGGGTATCCTTTGTGTAACCACCCTTAACTGTTCCGGTAACACTTGCTTGAGATCCCGATTCTGTACCAACAATCCGCCCACGGTTTTCTTCATGTCAATCTCAGGCAACATTGGTCCTGGTGCCGGCGGATTAATCTTAAGAATACGCAGATCCTTTTTGGCTTTTAATATCTCAAGTGCCTTTTCCTCATAATCCGGGGCAGCAATTGCCTCCAAAAAGATATTTGCCAATTTATTAGCTGTCTCTGTGGTCACACATTCATTGAACCCAACAACCCCTCCAAAGGCAGAGACAGTGTCACTCTCAAAGGCAAGCTGATAAGCATCTGCCTGATTTTCGGATATAGCCACGCCACATGGGGTATTATGTTTAATAATTATACATGCAGGTATATCCTTAAACTCCTTTGTCAGTTCTATAGCATAATTCAAATCAAGGATATTGTTGAATGAAAGCTCCTTGCCGTGAAGCTGCCGGGCAGTAGCAATACATGGCTCAGGGCTGCTTACCTGATGATAGAATGCTGCATTTTGATGAGGGTTTTCGCCATACCTTAATACTTGATGCTTTCGATAGGTGAGGTTTAATACCTCTGGAAATTCCGGGGCACTTTCGATTTGCTGATAAAGATACTGAGAGATAAGCGTATCATAGGCAGCACAGTGTGTAAAAGCCTCAACTGCCCACTTAAAACTCGTTTCTTCCGGAATACAATTATTATTCTCACTCATAACAAGGATCAACTCTTTATAGCCAGATGGATTAACAATTACCCCAACGAATTTATAATTTTTTGCCGCTGCCCGAATCATGGTCGGACCACCGATATCAATATTTTCGATTTGCTCCTCAAGGGAAACATTGGGCTTAGAAACCGTTGCCTCAAAGGGATAAAGGTTGACCACAACCAAGTCAATTGGTGTAATAGAATGCTCTTCAAGCTGACTAAGGTGTTGTGGTGTCCGCTGGGCAAGGATTCCGCCATGAATATTTGGGTGAAGGGTTTTTACCCGTCCATCCAACATCTCCGGAAAATGGGTAACATCAGAGACCGGAATGACATTGAACCCTGACTCGGTTAATATCGCCGCTGTACCGCCCGTAGAAAGGATTTCACATCCCAAATCCGTCAAAAAACTCGCCAGCGGGATCAAACCCGTTTTGTCTGAAACACTTATTAATGCTCGTTTGATTTTGATCATGATTGTACAACTCCTTTAATAATTGATGAAATCTGTGGATAATTACATTACCCAGCTTGCAATCCCTCTACAACCTCTTTCACCTTCCGCCGCAAAATACCCTCGGCATCGATATCTTTCAATCTTGCCAGAGAGACCAGGCTGAAGAGCAATGTGCCGAGCAGTTCTTCAAAGGCATCAATATCATCCGCATTCTGCAGCTTAGCAGTATCCGCAGTCAGCCCCTCTAATATTTCCTGAGCCTTTGGCCATTCATAGCCAACCCGTTCTATCTTATCCTGAACACAGTGAGCAAATAGGAGTGATGGTAGATTTTTTGGTATGCCGTTGATTACTGATTTGTATGGACAGGGCGAAAGAGGGGCTACCTCATTGTCCCTGTCTGTAGCAGCAGAAATATCCTTAGCAGTAAGACCTTTTTCCCGTCGCTTGATTGCTTCCCAATAAACCATTACATCTGCTACGGTTTCAAGTTTTAAGTCTCCAAACACATGTGGATGTCTTCTGATGAGTTTTTCACAGGCCATATTTAACACATCAACAACGGTAAACCAACCCTGCTCAGAGACAACCTGAATATGAATGAGCAGTTGAGCAAGCAGGTCACCCATTTCCTCTTTTAGGTGTTCAGGGTTACCCTCATCAATTGCTTCCAGAACCTCATATGTTTCCTCAACAAGATAAGGCTTAAGGGTTTGAGATGTTTGTTCCCTATCCCATGGGCAACCCTCTGGGGAACGAAGTTTAGCGATTATCTCAACGAGTCTGTCCAGTGGGTGTTCCTGCACGCCTCATCTCCTTACTGGAAGTCTTCTTACTTTTCTCTTGGGCAATCCCTTTTCCTGCTTTCAATAACTCCATGTTTTTTGTGATTTTTGCCTGACTTTCCAGCATTGCAATCCATTTTTCAAAATGACTATTTTGTTTTTCCTGGAGGGCTATCTCTTTAAGCTGTCCCTTTATCTCATTAAAACTCTTACCCTTGGCATATTGTTGTATCTTTTCCTCATTTGCCTTATAATAAACCGCCACTTCTTTATCGGTTATTTTTATCTTATCAATAATATTCAGCTTAATTACCTCTTGAACTAATAATTGGTCCTTTATGGCTTTTATCTTTTTCTGAATATCTTCTCTTTGCTCTAATTTAGCCTTTTTTGCCTCTTGAAGAAGAAGCCTTTCTTTAATTAATCTTGTCAATAATTTTTCCTTATTTGCTGGATCTAAAAACATCTCCTGATATGCAGACGGCATCTCCTCCAATTGTTTGTCCATATCTGCCGCAGTAACCTGCTCACCATTTACTGTAGCAAGGACTGGCGACTTATTATCCTTTTGTCCACAACCTGAGAAAATGATACAAGTACCCATAACTAAACCGAAAACGAAAAAATGCAACCTTTTCATAACCATCTCCTTTATTTAGATAACTGTACTATAATCTTAACATACCTCAAGTAAAAAATCAAGTATTTTTTTATAATATTTGGTAACTATTCAGGCATACAGAATTCAGGAGTCAGAATACAGAATGAAGACGGCGACCACAAGGGTCGCAGCTACAAGTTTCCCACGAATAGCTGTAGCTGCAGGGCTTGTCCCTGCCATAATCATTCCTATGCCTGAGTAGTTACAATATTTGCAATAATACAATGATTAATCAAGCAATTCCCGGTGAACAACGCGAGAACACCAGCGATTCTCAGTGAACAATGCAGGACAAATGTTTTTTCATTCACTACCTCTGTCAGCGAGTACATCTTTGTAGAGACGCAAAATTGTGGAGACGCAAAATTTTGCGTCTCTACTTTAGCCGTTCACCGCAGGATATTCTTGCATGCCAACTGTCATTTGCTGTATTATTTGGGATGTTTTTCAAAACAGCATCAATAATGCTGCATGGAATGTGTTGCTATCGCCCGGATAATTGTTCACCGAGAATCTCTGCTGTCAATGGGAACATCTGTGGTAAGGGCAGACCCCTGTGCCTGCCCTCTGTCTCATCCACAAATTCAAGAAAGAGCAGCTCTTTGCATGAAATTGTTACTGCTGATTTGTCAAGTTATTTATCGGATTGCATATATCTCCATTTACCTACCATACCGGAAAGAACCTTGAATGCCTTGCCAGATAAGGAAACATATGTTTTGGGAGAGGCAAGGAATGAGCAATTTTTGCAAAGCTCTACTTGAGAATTCTTGTCCTGAAGGGCAGCCCTTAACCCCTGAATTTCTGATGAATTCCATATTTGAGACAGAGATTGTTCCCTGACATCTCCAATAATGTATTTGCCATCATAATCCATACAACACGGTCCAACCCGGCCATCCCAGTAGACAGCCATGATAGTATAAGGATATTCACATGGGTAATACCGATTATTGATTAACTTATTGTGTGTCCATTCATGATACCCCCAACACCTGACATCATCTGCCCCAAATGATTTAAGTTCCTTCAGAAAATCAGGCAAATGAGATTGTGTTTCCTTCATAGGAATGACTTCGATAATGGTACATGGTTGTTTTATCCCTTGCTGTTTTTTCAGGGCAATGAATGTCTTAATATTGTTCATCACCTGTTCAAACGACGCTCCAACACGGGTTTTCTCATAGATTTCAGGTGTTGGACCATCAAATGAAAATGATATTTGGGACAGCCCGGCACTCAATATTTCTAATGCCTTTTCCTTGGTTAGAAGTGTGGTATTGGTATTAAGCACAGTATACATCCCTGCCTTTTGTGCATATTCAATCATTTCAGGCAGTTTTGGATGAAGGAGTGATTCCCCTGTATGAAACAGCTGGAGACACCAGACAAATGATTTTGCTTCATCAATTATCTTTTTATAGAGATCCATGTCCATCATACCCTTTTGGCGGGTTATAAGCCCATCCTGTGGGCACATACGGCATTTAAGGTTACACATGTTTGTAGGTTCAATCATAAGGTTCATGGGCATGTAATTCAGAATACGGCTGCCGCGGATATAATGATATAAAAAATAAGCATGTGCCAAGCCATGTTTTATCTTTTTTCCATGCATTGCTTGTTTCTCCAATTGTTAAATTAACCACAGGGTCACAGATAACCTTGCCTGTAGCTGTAATGATAGTTCATAAACCGTCCCTTCTGACTGCTTCTATTAAATAGTGTATCATGTATTTGCCGTTTGGTCAATAGGTTTTGTTTGTCCGAAAGCGTTGCACAGGAAAAAGCTTTGTTTGAAATGATTATACCTCAAGTAGTAATTGCTTAATAACCTGTGGATTTTCAAGCCACGAAGAAGAATTTGTTCACCGCAGAGACGCAGAGTTCGCTGAGAATCGTTGAGGAAAAAAGAGCTGTGAGTTTACTTCTACAATTATAACGAAACTGTCATTCCTGCCCCCCTGCATTCGCCTTAGCATGTCCCACATCTTTTTACTGGACAAAATGCTATAATAATGCCACGCTCACTCATTGTCATTTCGACCAAAGGAAGAAATCTCATGCCAAGGGTGCAGCGATACTTACATATACCTATTAACGAACAAGAACGATAAGGTCATGTATGTCGATGTGAGTTGAGATCTCTCCCGGAGTTTACCCTGAGCAAAGCGAATGGGGTCGAGATGACAAGAGAGGTGACAGTCGGAATGAGAACGGTGATAGACTTGCTGCCAAATAAGTTACCTCTGGTTATCGCTTATTTCGCAACAAGTCTAATGTATTCCCCACAGTCGTAGGGATAAACTGTCTCACGCGGAGACGAGGAGAACACGAGGTGGTAGGAGAAGCGTTCCCCACAGACATGAGGATGAACCTCCCTTATTCAGATATTATTCTCAGACATTATCTCCTTAAATTTGTTCAGTAAAAGATGTGGGGCAAGATAAGGCACGGGGGGCGACATTACATCACTACAACAAGAGTCCGAACATGCAGTTTCAATCCACGCCCCCGCACGGGGGGCGACTTAAGCCTACTCCTGCAGCCCGGGAGCAGGATAAGTTTCAATCCACGCCCCCGCACGGGGGGCGACGCGTAAAATGAAAAATTACATGACAGGAAAAGAGTTTCAATCCACGCCCCCGCACGGGGGGCGACTGCCAAGTTGCAACTCATTACACAACAAGGACTTATTTACTGTTTTATGCGTTCCAATCTATACCCCCATATGAGAGGACGACTCTTCTCGAAGGACATCATGCTAACATGTTTACTTGGAAGATGTTAGCAATATTGCGAACCTTACGGGAAAATCATGTAAACTCTTGGTTCGCATCAACATTTCATACAAAATCGCATTCAAACACTAACTATGGTGGCTTTATCATCACCTCCTCCTATCCGCCTTGTTATCATTTTGAATGCAGCTTGCATCAGATAATCAACGGACCTTCCTGATCAATAGAAACCTTTGCGCCAACATGTTCCACACGATGTTTCCAGTTGGATCCAAGATAGTAAAATCTCAGGCTGTCTTTCTTCTGATCGATTTCAGAAATCAATCTGTCTTTCAGGACTGTCCACTGTGCGGGATCAACGATACATTCAAATACCGAATACTGCACCCTTTGTCCATAATCCTGACATGCACGCGACACTCTTCGCAGACGACGCTGTCCACCATTATCGTCAGTAGCAACATCATAACTTATTAACATAAGCATAGTTTACACTCACTTTCATATATCGGTTTCAATCCATATCCAGTGCGAGAAAACGATCCCTCTCTGAGTTCTCCGCGTCTCCGCGTGAATATTTCTCAATTCCTGTCCCGCACGAGGAGGCCAATCTTATTTCCATATAAAAGGCGGATAATTGTCCATATCTCCTCGCAGATGCCGTGCCATAAGCAATGCTTGCACATGAAAAAGCAGACCAATTGTTACCTTTTCTTTCAAAAATGGGTGCATGATCTCATCCTGTTTGCGTTTTTGATAAGTAATCAGCACTGTTTTTCTTGTGTCATCATCCATCCACACTGCCCCTGATTCCTTTTTCAAAAATCCTTTACCCTGCACTTGACAGAGATTGATAAGCGAAAGTGCCAGACGGTCAGCAAGGAACGGTCTGAATTCCTCCATCATATCCAATGCCAGCCCATATCTGCCCGGACGGTCCCTGTGCAGAAATCCTACCGCAGGGTCAAGCCCCACGGTTTCCAAGGCAGAGCGGACATCATGCATCACAATCGTATACAAAAACGACAGCAGGCAATTTACATTATCAAGCGGCGACCTTCTGTTTCGCTCGTGGAATGTGAAATCATTTTTCTGTGATATTATCAAATGATCAAAAACACCAAAGTAAGTGCTTGCTGATTCTCCTTCTATTCCCCGTAAAACATCGAGAGACAATTCTGCCTGCAATCTTCTTATCGAATTTACAAATCTCTGCGAAGCATTAGAGATCGCATCCGTGTTGATCTTGTCAGAATGGTCCCTCAATGACCGCTGAAGCACAGTTCTGCAGTTTGCCAACTTGCCGGTTAAAATTGCTTGTGCAATTAAGGCAGAGGTTTTCAGGTCATCCGCACGGCGGTACTGCTCCCGCCTCAAGAGCACATTGCCGGATACTGGTCCCTGTACCTTGGCAAGAAAATGCCCTGTCTCTGACAAAAAGCTGATTGCCACTCCCCGTTCTGCACAAAAACCCATCAGAGGCGGACTACAGCTAATCAGCCCAAAGCAGACAATTCCGCCAAGTGTATGGATAGGCACATGCAGGAGTACTTCGTCCCCAACCTTAACGACTACTGTCTCCCCCTCTTTACAAAGGTATGCTCCTTGTGTTGTAATAAATAATGTATTGTTTCAATCCACGCTCCCGCACGAGGAGCGATTCCATCATTTCCTCAAGACAAATCGCCTAAGCACATTTCAATCCACGCCCCTGCACGAGGGGCGACTTATGGAATTCCACCACATCAGCCTTGCCAATTAACCCAAGCCGCAGCGACCGCATCTGCACACCGTATTCAGTGCGGATATTTCCTCTTGATTCTTTGTTTGCTGTGTCAACCTTTTCGTGCATAATCTTACCCTCGGCAGTGAGCACATTTTCAGACCACAGTTGTTCAATATGGATTAATGCACACTGCCGCTTGCAAAAGACAAGGTGTTGCAAGGCTGAAAGTTGGATGAGATCGTCTTCAGAATACATTTTCTTCCGGCCACTCCTTGATTTCTATTCCAGATGGGGGAGCCTCTTTGTTGACAGTAATCGTATAATCCCCTTTCCCTCTCGGCAATTCTGCGTTTTTAGTTACTGTTACACGGTCAAACAACCTGCCTGACAGTTCATTACCCAAATGACTGGAATGTTTGAAAATGACCAGTTTTCTCGGGTTCATTTCCCCTCGTGCGGCAGCCCGGTCATGCTCAAAGGCATTTATTAACGATTTCCATAACAATCTAAGGTCATCTTCCGTAAACTTTGTTCTCGTGGCATCGATGGCTGAAACAAAACCATGCATACGGTATAGGGCATAAGGAACAGTCGATTTTCTGCCAAAAGTAGAGGCAAATTCACGATCTTTTTTCGCTTGGTCATCCCTTTCTTTTTCGGTAGTAACACAGCACCGAGTTATAGAATGTTCTGCTTGATAAATGCGGTCTTCAGAACATGCAAAAGTAAACTGCACTGGACCACGAACAGTTCCAGCTCCTCTTATTTTCTCTTTCTTTTGTTCCTTGCTTTTTGCGCCTTCCTCACCTTCCTCTTCTGCTGCTTCACTACCTTCCTTCTTTCCTGTACTTAATACCGCACCAAATGTCCTAATATCGTAATAATCATCACACAGTTTCTTGCGTTTTTCGGATGTGGTATCGCCCGGCGTTTTCCCGATTATTTTGTTCAAATAACTATCATCGCTGTTTATGTCTCTCTGTCGGATAAAAATATCATACGGGGGTTTCAAATCATGCGTTAACTGAACATAATTTCTTACCTTCCTCTTGATACACACATCTGTTACCAATCAATGCTGATCCTCTGCATCTGCTCTGGGCAAGTTCACTTGGTCGGGATCACCGTTTGGATTGCCGTCTTTCACATCAAACAAAAACACAAAATCATACCGATTCTTTATTACCTCACTCATATTGTTCCTCCTTTGCTTTCTTTTGGCTTAATGCTGCTAAATTGTAACTGTTTTTGATGATAATATCCAATAGCAAACTGGCCTTGTTGCTCCAATGAAAATGTGGCTGGGAAGCTATTAATATCAACATCCTTACATAATTTCTGAAGCTCTTTGTCCAGAGTAATCGCAAGCCCGGGCTTTTCACTTTTCAGTTTCGTAAAATGTTTCGAGTTCAAGTTAAACAAGCGTCCGAATGCAGGAGCAGGCGAAGTCATAGCATAAGTAAAATACCTCTCCCTTATTCCGGCGTTTCTATCCCCCAGTGCGGCATACTGAATGCTCTCTAATTTTGCGAAAATCTGTCCGCAAACATAGGCAACCGGCCTATCACCTTGCTCAATCTTTTCCGTAATCATAAAATCACCTCCTTTGTTGTGTCGGTTCAAAATGAGTTTAATCAAAGCTGCCCGTTCAGCAGTAACACCATCCAATCTCGCCCGCTGGAGTACCTTTGTTAACATCCATAATGGCAGTGCTGTATTTTTTAACGCTGCGTTCCATAAATATGCCGCCACTCTTGCCAATGATGTATCATCCTTGTCATAGCTACCATCGCTGTTTTTCCTCTGACAGCTTCTTGCCAGGTCATACAGCCGTGCATAATGTGTTTGGGTTGTCTCTAAATCTCTGTCATATTCGGCAATAGAAATATTCTGAAACCACTTCGCTATTGATTTCCGAAAATCCAACAAGCTGGTTTCAATCCAATCCCGCACCGCTATGCGTGCCGCTGCCCCTGAAAGCGTGCATGAATAAAAATAATCAGGTTCAAGATAGCGATTATCTCTTTCAGTGCCAGATGTTATTGATTCAATCAAACGCGCAACATCTTCAGGATTGGGTGCTTCAAGTTGATCGATTTCCGGCAATCTTTCATTTTTGCGAGTCCAAAACACCATCGCTGTATCTGACCCAAAATTTTTACGGTTGGTATACCGAAATGTTGTTTTTTCTTTCCCTTTCTTATCCTGAATGATGATTTCATTACCAGCCGACAATAGCCAATTCAATCCTTCAACATATGTTTTGGCACAATTGGTGCAAATTGAAGAATTATTGTTTCCTTTTAAGTCAAAGGACTCGAAAGCATTTACATTGTATGAAACAAGTACACAACCGCTTGGTTGCCCGTCAGGAACTTTCTTGATTATACCGTGAGGAATATCTTCAACAGGATAATCACTTTTACCACAGATAGAGCATTTCTTTTGATTGTTTGTCAAAGACTCCTTTTGTGTATCTTCATATTTGGCAATTATTTTCTGTAAAACCTCTGGTTTTTCATGAATACGATTGCCCTCGTTTTGGATTCGAAAACCAATATTGTCTTTTCTGTTCTTCTCATTTGGGATAGCAGATTCAAATTCGTTTAATGCTTTTTCCACACCATTAACCTTATTATTTCCGTAAAATGCCAACACCGGAGATAATTCATCCAATGTTTGATACTCAGCTAATTTTGCCAAAAATAGCTCATGCTTCTTCATTGAGATTTCCCCGCCGTAACAAAGTACTTCTTCAGCCTTATCAAGAAGTAATCGTGCTTTCCCTTTTTTTGCAGTTAGAGCCTCTGCATTTGTCAGCTTTTTTTCAAATTGGCGAAATTCCAGAAAACTACCATCCTTAGCGATAACTATCTCCATTGAAATCGGCTCTTCCTTAATCGCATCGTGAACCCATTCATTGTCAGTTTTTTGTCCCCGGAGCGTTTTTCCTAAATCGCTTAATTCCTTGATCATATTGACTCCTCCTCTTCTTCCTGCTGATTGAATTCATAGATAGCGGCGGATGTTTCACTATCCATTGGCGGACGAAAATGGCTGGATTGCATCATCTTATCATTTTCCGGGACTTCACAGTTCAAAATACCATCTCGGATTGCCACATCATAGAAAAACAACGGTTCCGGTTTTCCATTTGCATCGTAAAATATATCAAACAACATACTTCCGATAGGAATTGTTTCCTGTATTGGCTGTTCAGTCCCATCCGGCTCCATAAATTCAGCAGAAAACTCACGCGTTCCAAGATATGGACGACGACAGCATTGCCCTTTTTTAACGCGGCGGGGGAACATTCCTTCTTTGCCGACAGTCATTCCAATATATTTGTCTGGATTGTTTCTATCTGATATTTGCTTTTGATAAATTGATGCTTCGATGATATAAGCCACATCCCTTAAAATTACACTGTTTCGTTGGGCGCGTTTTTCTTCAATGATAATTGGGCTTTGTCCTTGTTTTGAATTAATCTCGTTCCGCTTAATCGTACAAAACTTGACTGGTTTCAAAACTAATATTCTTCTTACATACCATTGAAACTCCGGCTTCCACAAAATTGAGTCCAGAATACCCCTTGCCGCTGATGGTGTCATACAAGGATAAGTCATCCTTTCAACCTTTAGATCCGGCCTTGTAAAACACGCAAAATCGCCACTTACCTTAACCTTTACAATTCGGCTATCAAGCATTATGCACCTCCTGATTATACGACTAATTTATCCGCCTCTATTGGCGAGACTGAAATACCTGTTTCCTGATCATAATTTCCATACCATACCATAAATCCTTGCGGCATTATCTTACACATCTTACTATTCTGAAAAATAAAATATTTATATACCTGTACAGTAAACTGCTGCATCTTTCGAAAATCATCCCTTGATAGAAATTCTTTATACTCAAGCGAATGAAGCAATTGTCTGCTCTCATCGCTGTAATTGTAGATATATAACCCTTTAGTAATAGCTTGTATTATGTGATAACCATCGCTTACTGTCTTAAAATTAAACTGTTTGCGAGCCTCGTTGATTTTGTACTTATCCGGGTCAACATATAGCTGCATCACTTGAGCATAGTATTCATTGAATAACTTATGTCCATGTAATTGGCTTATATCTTGTTTAATGAATTCTTCCGCATGTCCTGCACAGGCAGCATATGTTTTATCCGGCATACCGCTGTCTTGCAACTTAAACAAAAATACCCTGCCCGGGCCATCTAATTTCCCTTCACGGTTACATCGACCGGCAGATTGAATTACTACCTCAAGGGGTGCCATAGCACGAAACACAACAGGAAAATCAAAATCAACACCTGCTTCAATAAGCTGTGTAGAAACCACCAATATCTTCTTCTTTGCTTCCAGATTATCCCTGATATTTTTGATTACTTCCTTTCGATGTGTTGGACACATTGCCGTTGACAGATGATATTTCTTTTCCCAATTCTCAAGATTTTTGGTACAATTATAGAATTCCAGTGTTGCTTTTTTGGTATTGAATATAACAAGTGATGCGTCTCCTGCCTGTATTACAGCCTCAAGCAATCCGCTATAATCTATTGAATCCAAATTGTTCAATAGGTGATACTCAACACGCTTGGTTTTTTCATAAAGCGTTGTGGGGTCATCAATTAGTGGACAAATCCCCTTTATGCCGTCAAACCCCTGCCTTTTTTCAAAGGCTGGCTGTGTTGCTGTACAAAACAAAAACGATGTCTTCATAACAGCTTGAACATCTTTAAGCATTTGGAGTGTCGGCAATATTACTTCCTTGGGAAGTGTCTGCACCTCGTCAAATATCACCACAGATTCTGCAATATTATGAATCTTGCGGCATTGGGACCGTCTGTTGCTGAATAGTGATTCAAAGAACTGAACAGTAGTTGTTACAATAATAGGATAATCCCAATTTTCACATGCCAGTTTCTTCCGTTCCTGAATAGAAGAGCAGTCCTCCGTGTCATCTTGCGTATCCTTTTCGTTCTCATTATAGCTCGAATGATGTTCAAGAACCCATTCATCGCCAAAAATAGTTTTCAGGACTTGGGCTGTTTGATCTATTATATTTATATAGGGCAGGACTATTATTATTCGTTTTAACTCATTCTTTTTTGCATGTCGCAATGCCCACGCCATGGATGTAAGGGTTTTACCCATTCCAGTTGGAAGGGCTAACGAATAAAATCCAGAAGGCATATCTGCTTTCTGAATCACTTGATTACGCACATCATTTCGCAATTGGTTGATTTCACCCTCTTTGGATTTTTTGGAAAATTCATCTTCCAATTTGTTTATCATTGTGTCTATTGGCAAGGTATCGCCAATTCGCATCTTAAATTTACTTTGCTCAAAATGCTCTTCTGTGGATAACCAATCACTATCAGTTAACGCGCTAAACAGATACCTTGTGAAAATTTCTCTTTGCAATAAATCGGTAAATGTTAGAGAATCAAGTTGTTTAATATCTGCCTCATTAATCCCTGTATCATTAAGGAAGGTTTTTATAACACACTCAAACTCTGGGATTTCTCCTCTCTTGAATGGCTCTGTATCGCTCTTCCATGCCGAGTTATCAGGCAACCCCTTGTGATGTCCGTCAATCGCAATCGATGCCTCAAGGATTCTATGAAGCCGTGCATAGCCAGCACCCCATGCAGCATGAGGAACACTGCCGCGTTTACCACCATTAGCAAGATAATACTGGAATGCTGTTTGATATTTGCCAAGATCATGTAATAATCCTGTCAGCTTAAAAATTGTTTTGTAGTTTTCCTGACATGAAAAAGATTCCGTAAGCATAGCTGTGCTGCATAGATGTTTTGACATGCTATGCTTTTCTCCCTGCTGATTTTCTGAATGTGCGTAATATTCAGTCATTAGTTCCTCCATGCCACAGCCCTGCCAAATTTCCCCATTCTCCACAGCCAAATTCTGCTGCAAAGTCCTCAGACAGTTTTGCGGTTTCTTTCAGATGTTCATCAAGTAGATGCCACTCCTCAACTGGTTTTCCCTTAACACTATGAGCAAAGTGCATAATACCTTCCTTTCTATGACTTCTCGTTAAAAATCCCTACTGCTGCTGACTCAATGCTGCCAGCATTTTTTGCAAATATGTATCCTGTGGAAATATCCTTAGCCCTTCCTGACACACATTCATGGCTAATCCATATTCAGCCTGTCTATAATATACAGATGATAGGTTATGATATGCCTTGATATCCTGAGGATTTATTTGTTTTGCCTTATTAAACTCAAAGATAGCCTCTTCATATCGCAGAGCATTGCCATAGATACTGCCAAGGTCGTTGTGAAGACCTGCATTGTCCGGAGAGATTAGGAGAGCTTGCTTGAATCCTTTAATAGCCTCATCTATTTTCCCTGCAGCAAGATATGCCCTTGCCAGATTGACACAAAGGGTAGCATCCCCTGGATTTATCCCGACTGCTTTCCTGTAAGCTGAAATTGCCTTTTCTGATTGCTGATACCTTGCATAAAATATCCCGCAATTGTTGTAGGCTGAGGCATAGTTCAACACTATCTCCTTTTTTGTCCTCCAGTCGTCCTGATATACAGACAGGTCATTTAAGCCCCTTATATTAAATTTTACAGTATTATTCAAATTTTCATTTTCAACCTGCGACAGGTTATTATCGGTAGTTATTGCATGAAATATGCCTGCAGGCACGAGGTTAACCCCTTGCGGCATCTCTTCATCCATCAAGGCATAACATGGATGTTTGGGATATGCCTTGTTCAATATGGTTGAGATTACAGCCTTCTTATCTGATTGACTGACAATACCCTTAAAGACTTCAGGCAATCTTGACTCAAGATTCCTGATATGCCACTCCTTGTCCAAATATGGAGAGAAGATGCAAACAACATCATTTCGCCTTTTTTCAATATATTGAAGATACCACAGAGGGAACATAATGGCATCTCCCCGCATAATCAATAGCGATTCTGGCTTAAGAGGATGCAGAATATTCATGCCATAGTCCCATGCAAAATAGTATTTATGCTTGTCATTGCAAAAATAGTGAGATTTTGCCTCTATAGCAACAAATGCCGCAATCAATATAACGAATACCAGTACTGTAATCTGATTTTTTATAAGCCTTAACACGCCGAACATTCCATACCCAGCCAGAATGGAGCATACAACAAAGCTCGGAATGTAATAATCCTCAACATTTAAGATGATATAGTGTACAGAGTAACAGATATCTGCCAGAAGAATCAACAGCAATGATATTACCCATCTTCGGTTGTCAATAAATAATATGCAAGCTCCAATAATGCTGAAAACAAGCAGCCATCCAAACTGCTCCGGAAATAACCCAAGCATGTGCTCGCCGGCACGATGCAGGAGACCCTGACTTGTAAAGTATCGTTCCCGATATTCCTGAGCCGTAAGATGTTCAATAAGCCTGTGGATAGTATCCGGGCTGCCCCAATTTACCTCAGGCTGACAGGATGCCCGAATAGGCAGATAAAGATACAAGCTGAACGGTACTATAAATAAAAGCATTGCCTTGATTAAACAGGTTGTCTTTATCGGTTTCTGGAAACTCATAGCCATAATAAAATAGATGCTTGTTGGTATTAGAAATAGGCTCTGGAGGTGGTGAGTAAAGGCAAGTCCAAAGCATAAGACAAATAGATACAATAGCTTATGATTCATGGTTTCCTGCCACTTAATGAGAAGAAACAAAAGCAGGGTCATAAAGGCAGCATTCAGGGTATATTTTTCTGCAATTACTGCCTGTTGCCAGAAAACGCTGCTAAAAGCAAGCATAAAAGAACAGATGGTCGCAATTATCCATCTTATCCTTGTATCTGAAACGAGTTTTAACACTATAAAATAAACCATCATCACTGTCAGGCTTGCAGCCACACTTGAGAAGATATTCATTCTAAACGCAATATTGCCAAAGGGAATAATGGTTATCCAGAGCTTTCCAAGCAAGCAATAAAGAGGGTAGCCTGGGGGATGGGGTATGCCCAAAACATATGCAGCCGTAATCATATCACCGCTATCATGGCTTCCAACCGTAGGGGTAAGGGTATGCAGGTAGACGCCAAGGCTAATCAAAAAAGCAATTATCCCTGCTAAATACTCCAGACTGCTAATGCTGCATGGCTGAGGCATCCCCTTCTCAAATCCTATAAATCTCAAGGCTGTTGATGCGATATTTATTTGTTGCTTTTTTGTTTGCTTTTTTTTCATTTTTTCTTGGCTCTACTGTCGTGTCAACTGTTAATTGTCGCATAGTTAATTATGTATGGACAGAGCCTGCCACTGCGAATGCAGTGGGTGACAGAGGTGCTGCCTCCCCTGTTTCTGCC
>JAHIZN010000328.1 GCA_018814245.1 bacterium | reverse complement strand
TTTCTTATTTGCAATTACTCCTGTTTCGCGAGGGGATAGGGGGATAGAGAAATAGGGAGATAGGGAGATTTTAAGGACACCACCAATATTTACACCCTTTGTGGTTCTTTCTCTGCCAGAGGTGCTGCCTCTTCTCGTTGTAATAGCTGCTGACTAACAAGGCTTGATGCAATTATCAACAACCGCACAGGTTGAATTGTTATGCGTCAAATTAAGGTTGACACGACACTACCCTCTTGTGGTTGTCCGCTGTTTGATTGGCTACTCAAGCACCTCTGATAGATTTGTTGTTGAGTTTCAGTTTTCATAAGAAAAGGATTGACTTTTTGGTATTTTTGTGTATAATTATTAACTTGTATACTTTTGAGATTGTTAAGAAAAGGAAATAAAAATGGAAAAAATATTTATCTTTGATACCACCTTGCGAGACGGGGAACAATCACCCGGGGCAAGCATGGAAATAAGACAAAAAGTAGAAATAGCCAAGCAATTAGCCAAACTTGGCGTAGATGTTATTGAAGCAGGATTTCCGATGACCTCAGAGGGTGATTTTGAGGCTGTAAGATCAATAGCCCGTGAGGTGAATGGACCAATTATCTGCGGATTGGCTCGTGCTGTATCAAGTGATATCGAACGGGCATGGGAAGCATTGAAGGATGCTGCCCGCCCGAGAATTCATACCTTTATTTCTACCTCTGATATTCAGATAAAGCATCAACTAAAGAAAACTCAGGAAGAGGTGATTCAGATTGCTAAGGATATGGTCAGTAAGGCAAAGGAATATACCGCTGATGTTGAATTCTCTCCCATGGATGCTACCCGCACAGACCCTGAATTCTTGTATAAAATATTAGAAACAGTAATTGAGGTGGGAGCCACAACCCTTAATATTCCTGATACTGTTGGTTATGCTATTCCAGAGGAATTCGGACGGCTTATTGCCAACATAAAAAAGAATGTCCGTGGGATTGATACTGTGGTAATTAGCGTTCATTGTCATAATGACCTTGGGCTTTCAACCGCAAATTCCTTGGCTGCCGTTGCCAATGGTTGCCGACAGGTAGAATGTACCATTAATGGCATTGGTGAACGAGCCGGGAATGCTGCCTTAGAAGAGGTTGTTATGGCTATAAATACCCGCAAAGACCTGTTTGGGATTACATGCGGAATTGATACCACTCAAATTTACAAAATATCCCGTCTTGTAAGCCGGGCAACCGGTATGATTGTTCAACCCAATAAAGCCATTGTGGGTGTAAATGCCTTTGCCCATGAATCAGGCATTCATCAAGATGGAATGTTGAAAGAAAAAACAACATTTGAAATCATGACCCCAGAGAGCATCGGCTTAAAAGAAAGCAGGCTTGTCCTTGGAAAGCTTTCTGGAAGACATGCCTTTAAGTCAAGACTGCAAGAGATGGGCTATGAATTAAACGATGAGGAACTGAATAGGGCATTTGTCATATTCAAGAAAATGGCAGATAAAAAGAGGGAGATTACAGATAGTGATTTAGAGGCTATTGTTTCGGATGAGCTGCAAACCATAAAGGAAACATACCAGTTGGAAAAGGTACAGATTATTTGTGGAACACCAGGAATTACCCCTGTAGCTACTGTATCTCTTAAGAATCAAAAGGGGGAGATAATTGAAAATACAGCAAGCGGGGATGGGCCAATTGATGCTATCGGCAAAGCCATTGAGACGATAATTAATATCCCCTTAAGGTTGGTTGATTTCTCTGTGCAGGCAGTAGACGGCGGTAAGGATGCCGCAGGTGAGGTAAATATCCATCTTGAATCAGGCAAGCGGCTGTTTTCAGGACGGGGAACAGATACGGATATTGTGGTTGCTTCTGCTAAGGCATTTGTTCATGCAGCAAATAAGATGATGGGGTAATATTCAGCTGTTAGCTGTCAGAGGGAGCATCATTGAGAATCTCGAATCTCGAATCGCGAATTGCGAATCTGAAGAAACGGGGCAGAATCTCGAATTGCGAATTGCGAATCGACAGGCTGTTACGGAAGGGGTTGACATGTCATTCCGAACTAATGTGAGGAATCTTAACTCATTGATTCTCAGAAGGATAAGATTTCTCGGAGTACCTCGAAATGACAAAAAGGAGCATTCCGTAACAGCCTGTCGAGATTCAGATCTGTTCTATTTCCGCAGATTCGCGATTCAAGATCTGTTCCATTCCTGCAGATTCGAGATTCGAGATTCGAGATTCGAAATAGGAAGGTAAACATTATGGGAAAAACTATTGCAGAAAAAATACTTGGGGCACACATGGGAAGGGATGTATCTCCCGGTGAATTGATCGAGGTAGATGTTGATATTGCCCTTGGAAATGATATTACTACACCGCTGGCTATTGTTGAGTTTGAAAAATTGGGGCTTAAATCAGTGTTTGATCAGGATAGGGTAGTCATTGTTCCTGATCATTTTGCCCCGAACAAGGATGTAAAGGCTGCACAGCAATGCAAGATGGTGCGGGAGTTTGCCAAAAAATATAGGATTACCAATTACTTTGAGGTTGGACGGATGGGGATTGAACATGCCCTGCTTCCAGAGCAGGGGTTGGTCCTGCCAGGGGATATAATTATTGGTGCTGATTCTCACACCTGTACCTACGGAGCATTGGGATCGTTTGCAACAGGCATTGGCAGTACAGATCTGGCAGCAGTCATGGCTACGGGTCAGATATGGTTTATGGTGCCAGAGTCCATAAAATTTATCTTTCATGGTTCTTGTCAGAAATGGGTTAGCGGTAAGGACTTGATATTGCATACCATTGGCAGGATTGGGGTTGATGGGGCAAACTATGCAGCTATGGAGTTTTGTGGCGAGGTCATCTCATCCCTGTCCATGTCAGACAGGTTTACCATGTCTAATATGGCTATTGAGGCTGGCGGCAAGTGCGGGATTATCCAGGCTGATGAGACTACCATTGAGTATGTATCATCAAGGGCAAAAAGAGAATATAAGATATACAAAAGCGATGATAATGCTAAGTATAAAGAGGTTTATGAATTTGATTGCAGCCGTATTGAGCCGCAGGTGGCTTTTCCTCATCTCCCATCCAACACAAAACCAATCAGTGAGGTTGGAGATATAAAGATAGATCAAGGGGTAATTGGCTCATGTACCAATGGAAGGATAGAAGACCTGCGAATAGCTGCCCAAGTCTTAAGGGGTAAAAAGGTTCATCCAGAGGTAAGGTTGATAATTATTCCGGCAACTCAGGCAATTTACCAGCTCGCCATAAAAGAAGGGCTGATTGATATATTTATCGAGGCACAGGCAGTGGTTTCTACTCCTACCTGTGGACCATGTCTTGGTGGACATATGGGCATCTTAGCTGAAGGAGAAAGGGCTATTGCCACCACAAACAGAAACTTTGTTGGACGGATGGGACATCCAAAAAGCGAGGTATATCTGGCAAGTCCAGCAATAGCTGCTGCATCATGTATTTCAGGAAGAATTGTCGCACCGGAAGAAGTATTGTAGGCACTGTATGTGTTCAGCTGGTAAATTGCCGGTTGTTTTTGTATAGCAATGATAATAAATAAGCGTTCAGCTATCAACAGTCAGCTGCCAGAGGGAGCATCGTTGTGAATCTCGAATTGCGAATTGCGAATTGCGAATTGCGAATCTGAAGAAATAGAGCAGAATCTCGAATTGCGAATCGCGAATTGCGAATCTGCAGAAATGGAACAAATCTGAATTGCGAATCTCAAATTCTGTTCTTCAGATTCGCGATTCGCGATTCGCAATTCGAGATTCAAAAAAAACATGTCTGGCTGCTGACAAATACAGTGCCCTTCCGTAATCTCTGGGAGGAGAAAAATGAAAAAGAAAATATTGGTTGTAGACGATAATACTGCCATTGTAGAGGTATTGAATCAATTTTTAGAATTACATGGGTTTGAGGTAAAGGGAGCATACAGGGGAGATAATGGATTGGCACTGGCAAGAGATTTCATCCCGGATCTGATTCTTCTTGATGTGCTTATGCCTGGCATGACCGGGCATGAGGTATGTACGAGCTTAAAGCAAGACGATAAGTTAAAGGAAATACCGGTTATATTTGTTACTGTAGAGGGAAAAGAGGAGGATATTAATCTGGGATATTCTCTCGGTGCAGTGGATTATGTTCTTAAACCTTTTAATTTATTGGATTTGCATAAAAGAATAATGTTTGTTTTGGAGAATAATAATGGTCATAAAAGGAAAGATTCATAGCTTTGGTAATGATGTAAACACAGATGATATTATCCCTGCGGTTTATCTGGATACCACAGAGCCATCTGAACTGGCAAAGTATTGTATGATTGGGATAGATCCAACATTCCCCAGCAGAGTTATATCTGGTGAGATTATGGTTGCAAACAAAAATTTTGGCTGCGGCTCTTCCCGGGAACATGCCCCTATTGCCATCAAGGCGTGCGGCATTGCCTGCGTTGTTGCAGCATCCTTTGCCCGAATATTCTACCGTAATGCCATTAATATTGGATTACCTATTATTGTCTGTCCTGAGGCAGCAGGGGAATCTAATGATGGTGACATTCTTGAGGTAGATACTGACCAGGGGACAATAAAAAATCTAACCACAGATAAAACCTATGCTACTGCTCCATTCCCGGAGTTTATGCAGAGGCTGATTGCTGCAGGCGGGCTGATGGAGTATGTCAGGATTAAAAACGCTACTGCTAACTTGCATTCAAAATGACTCAAGGCTACATAGCAGTATGTTAGACTTACAAGAGAGCGGAGAAGATATTGCTCGGGCGTATAAGAAAGTACTCGGCAGTAACAGCAGAAGATATTACTTAGTTGTAAAATAACAACCAAGCGTAAAAAAGCAATCAAGAAGTTAATAATAAAATATGGAAACAGGAGGTGAAAAGATGAAGACAATTGAGGTTCCTCTTCCATGCAAACTGGAAATGGAAGCCCAAAATTATGTGAATAGCGGATGGTTTATTGATGAAGCAGAACTGTTACGAACTGCCTTTCAGGAGTTTATTCGGCATAATAAGCTTAAGTTAATGGAGCAGTTTATGAAGGAAGATATTGAATGGGCATTAAAAGTGCAGGCGAACACAAAATGAAACTAATTGTCTGTGATACTGGTCCAATTTTGCATCTAAACGAAGCAAAACTTTTAGGATTGCTTCAAAAAATAGGCAAGGTTTATATTCCCAAAATGGTAGATATTGAATTGAACGAGCTTTTTCCCTATTGGGAAAAAGATAAGCCAGAATGGATAATTGTTAGTCACTTATTGTCAGATGAAACTATACAGGCAGAGTCTTTATTTCTTTCAGGACTCCTGGATTTTGGTGAAGCAGAGGCAATTATTCTTGCAAAACGACTTAACCCTGAATGGTTTCTAACTGATGACACAGAAGCAAGAATTTTTGCTAATTCTTTAGGCATTGAAGTGCATGGTTCAATAGGTATAGTGTTATGGTCTGCGGCAGTTGGTCATTTAAATTATGCTGAAGCAAAAGAATCTCTTGAGAAACTTTCCCAAACATCGCTATGGATTTCAAAAAATATTCTGTCAGAAGCTCAAGAAGCGTTAAAAATAATGTTTGACGAAAAGTAAGGAACAGCGATTATTTTCCTCGACTTTTTAGAGAATATCAAACTATATTTGGACAAAACATCTGTTGGGATATTAATCATTTGTACTTATCTCCTTTTTCTGGATAATACTCGAAAAGTAATTTCAGTTAGACATATTTCTGGTGAAATAATTGCAACTTGGAAATTACAAACACTTACAAATCGTTTTATGCAAAAAATGCCTACACTGCTTTTTGTTTCTGCGTTTACAGAAGAAAGAGATGGATTAGAATACTTCC
>JAHIZN010000327.1 GCA_018814245.1 bacterium | reverse complement strand
TCAGTCTCCTCTCATTTGTAGTTTTCTGTGTTTCGTTGCAATTAGTTTCCCTGCGATATTTACACCCTTTGTGATTCTTTCTCTTCTCGTTAATCTGTCGTGGCATTGATGCCCAAATCATGAGTTTTCACACAGTCTGCCTGTGGTTGCCCTCTATGGCTTCCCGTATCTGCCCTGAAATATGATTGGAGTTCAGGCTTTAGCCTTTCATTGCTGATAGCCGGCAATATGTCTGGCAAGGCAATTGTCAATTATTGAATTGTTGAATTGTTGAATTCAAGCAGCACCTCTGTGTCTCGGGAAGGGCGTAGGGGCAGACCTGCGTGTCTGCCCTCTGTGGGCTTTCCGTGTTTGCCCTCTGTGGCTGTGGCAACCTCCTATGATTGTCCCCGTGGTGGCGGCGAGTGCGCAGGGTGGTGGATTTTCAGAGGGCAGACACGCAGGTCTGCTCCTACAATCCCTGACACCTGCCAGCGGGGAACAGGGATTGTCCTCTTGCATTCGTCTTATCCTTACCCACATCTTTTTGGGACAGAGTTGGGACAGAATTCTGATGGGAAATGCTGCAAAACAACAGAAGCATGTATCACAAAATGATTAATAATTCAACAATTTATTAATTCAGCAATTGTCAATTGTTGAATTACTGAATTGTTGAATTGTTGAATTAATGGTGGTTGGACTTGTGGGTAAGGATAAGCTCTTGGGAGGGGTTAGGGGTGGGTTCTTTCCTTCTCAGACGATAAGGAGATTGATGGATATTTTTGCAAAGAGGAATGGTAACAATGAGTAGTTTGGTTTCAATAGAGAGAATAGAGGACAGGATTATTCTGATAAGGGGACAGAAGGTGATATTGGATAGTGACTTGGCAGAACTTTATGGAGTGCCGACAAAGTCTCTCAACTTATCTGTAAAGCGTAATTTGGGCAGGTTTCCAGAAGATTTTATGTTTCAGTTGAGTGAAGAAGAATATGAAACTTTGAGGTTTCAATTTGAAACCTCAAAACGAGGTGGCAGAAGATACCTTCCCTATGCCTTTACGGAACACGGCATATTAATGCTTTCTTCTGTCCTTAACAGTGAAAGGGCAATCATGGTCAACATCCAGATTATGAGGGCATTCACAAAACTAAGAAAGATATTGACTTCCCACGAAGATTTGAAAAGAAAGATAGAGGCGATGGAAGAAAGATATGATGTCCAGTTTAAGGTGGTGTTTGAGACCATAAAGAGCTTGATGACCCCACTTACCAAAGAACAGAAGAGAATAGGGTTTAAGAAGGATTGACCCTACAATCCTTATCATTTATAAGAAAGGCACATGCTGCAAACAAGTGGTAACTGCTCAATATCCTATGGCAATTCTGACCAAGAGGCGACTGCAAGGGTCGCAGCTACAAATATCCTCGACAGGGGGCTGTAGCTGCAGGGCTTGTCCCTGCTTATTTAAGTTATTCTGGGACACCACTCAATCTTTGTGGCTTACAAAATTCACAGGTTATTGAGCAATTACAAACAAATGCAACACTAAAGGAGGCAAAAATGATGACATTGTTTTGCAACGAAAATATTCGGGGGGAGGGTGGTAACTTATTGCTACACATACAGTTATGCCAATCCTCTCATGTATTCTGCTGTCTCTTGCCTTATCTGGGCAGAGGCAAACCCAAATGAAGGGGCTGTTTTTTATTTTACATTGGGATAATGATTAGTATGGAACAGACAACCACAAGGGATTATTTTACACAGAGGGCAACAACCACAAAGGATTGCCGCTATTATATACAAACCATTAATTAAGTTGACATATCTTTATCACGCAAAGAACGCAAAGGATTATGAATTATCGTCTTTTTAATTTAGTAATCATAATTCTTATGCGGCTCTTTGCGATTTTTTTTCCGTTGCAGTCTTTGTGTGAAATTGTTACTGCTGATTGTCAAGTTATTTATCGGATTGCATGTATTAGGGGCTGAACAATTGCAGGGGGATTAATGTCAACACGGCTTGGGTATTTAGATTTTATCAATTGTCTTCCGGTGTATTATGGAATATTAGAGGAAAAGGTAGGCATTAATGCGCAGATAATCAAGGGGTTTCCAAACCAGTTGAATAATTTACTTGCTGCTGGAGATTTGGATATAAGCCCTATTTCTTCTATTGAATATGCTAGGCATCAGGATGAATATCTGTTGCTGCCGGACATTTGCTTGAATTCTGAGGGTCCCGTTAAAAGTGTTGTATTGATAAGCAAATTTCCTATAGAAATGTTGGATGATAAATCCATTGCCCTGCCAACAACCAGTGCTACATCTCATGTCTTGCTTAAAATACTTTTGTCTCATTTGAATGTTGCCTATGAGGTGAAACCTGCAGAAATTAATTCTATGCTCAGTAATTCAGACGCTGCCCTTTTGATTGGTGATGATGCCCTACGGATCAGGAAGGCAGATGATTTGTTTCTGTATGATCTGGCAGAATTATGGCAGGAAAAAACAGGTTTTCCAATTGTTTTTGCTGTGTGGGCAGTCAGAAAAGATTATGTCAGGAAATTGTCAATTGTGTCGCCTTATCTTGAAATAATTGAGGAGATTGCTTATTCCTTAAGAAAATCATTGAATTATGGATTGGCTAATATTGATAAAATTATCGACAGGGTATTGCCAGAGTTTCCAAGTGTAGATTTATGGGATTATTTCAGGAATCTGAAATATAAATTTGGGGCAAGAGAAAGAGAGGGATTGTTATCATACTATGATTATGCATTCAGACTGGGGCTATGCGAAAGGTGTGAGGAACTTGTATTCTTTCAGCAAACAGGGTGATAGGATGAGCTTATGTGCTGGTTTACCGTGAATCGTAATTTTCAATTCAATTATTAAGCGACTTTTCTTGGTGTCCTGCTCAAGACCAAATCATGTCAATCTTGTTTACAGAGAAAGAATCACAAAGGGTGTAACTTCATAGATACAATCATATTTTCTATGATTCACACCCTTTGTGACTCTTCCTCTGTATTTGCGTGCTATTGTTATGCTTTTGTGGCTTAATGCAACAACCGCACAGGTCGTAACAATTTGCAGGGACATCACTGCC
>JAHIZN010000044.1 GCA_018814245.1 bacterium | reverse complement strand
GAAATGGAGAAAAGAAGAATTAACTGATAAAATTACAAGAATTGTTTTTTTGAATCAGAAAAAGAGATTAAGATTTTTTCTCCGATTCTCCCTTTTCCCCATTTCCCCTTTCTTACACATTTGTATAGCTGAATAGTTACGATATTTTTTAATTTTTAATTCATAATTTTTAATTTTATTTGTAAGGGAGTAAAACATGGAATTATTACCAAACATTCTATTTATAGACGATGATACAGATATTCTTGAGATTTATCATCTGGCATTCCAAAATGAAGAAATAAGTATCCATACTGCATCTAATGGGTTTGATGCCTGTAAGATGGTAGAAGAGTGCAGGATGGATATTGTTTTTATAGATTTAATGATGCCTGGCTTAAATGGGATAGAAACATTAAAGCGGCTGAAGGGCATAGACCCTGATATAGATGTGGTTATGCTTACGGCTTATGGTTCTGTAGAGAGTGCGGTTGAGGCAATGAAAGAAGGGGCATATGATTATCTACATAAACCCTTTGAAATAGATAAGCTCAAGACAACAATAAAAAATATACTTCAAAAAAGGCATCTTTCTTTTAACTTAGACAAAAAGATAGCTGAACTTTCTGCTATACATGAGGCTACAAGGATATTAAGTTCAACCACAGATTTTGATGATCTTGCTTCAGTGATTATGGGCACAATTGTCAGGGTTATGCATGCTGATGAGGGCAGCTTAATGCTTTTAGATAAGACAGCTGATGAGCTTTATATTAAGACAAGCAAGGGGATCAATGAAGAGATTGTCAAAACCCAGAGGATAAAGAGGGGTGATGATGTAGCTGGTTGGGTATTGGAGCAGAATGAACCATTACTTATAGTTGGCAATACCATAGCCGATGATCCAAAATTTATTAATGTAACAAAGCGGCAAGAGATACTATCTTCTATATTCGTACCTCTTCAAATGAGGGATGGGGTTAATGGTGTCTTAATCATGAATAGGACAAAAACAAGGGTAAGCTTTACCATGGATGACCTAATACTTACCTCTATATTTGCTGCAGAGATTGGCGGTGCTATTGAACGATCCAAGACCTATGCTACCTTAGAAGAAAAGATGACTGAATTAATAGGTTTGAATATTAAACTCAAGAATCTATTCTTAAATACGGTTACGGCACTATCATCAGCCATTGATGCCAAGGATCCATATACCATGGGTCATTCATCCCAAGTACAAAAGCATGTTTTAGATATTGCAAATGAAATGAATTTTTCATCAGACGAAAAAAACCTCATGAGTATAATCGGGCTTCTTCATGATATTGGCAAGATAGGAATAAAAGACGGGGTTCTTACAAAGCCGGGTGTTCTGGAAAAGGATGAGTGGGAACAAATTAAAAAACATCCAACTATTGGGGCAGAAATAATCAAGCATATAGATATGTTTAATGATGTATCTGAAATAATTCTGTATCATCATGAGCGATACGATGGCAAGGGTTATCCGCATGGCTTAAAGGGTGAGCAAATCCCGCTCAAGTCAAGGATATTGACCGTAGCTGATTCCTTTGATGCCATGGTATCCAAACGCCCATATCGTGACCCAATGCCAAGAGAAAGGGCAATCGCAGAGATTAAATCAGGTTCAGGCAGCCAGTTTGATCCTGATGTAGTAGTTGCCTTTTTGCGAGTTCTGGAAAGAGAGGATGCGGCAATAAGGGCGATAGAGGATTTGGAGTAAGTAACGCACATGCCACAAGCAAGTACAACACTATTTCTGTTAGATTGTCAACTGATAATTGGGGATAGCGATCTATATCGTGTCAATCTCCTTTACGCAAGAGGAAGAACCACAAAGGGTGTAACTCCTTAAGACGCAACCTCTTGTCAATAGCTCTTCTCATTTGCAATTATTCCGAGCTGTGCGGTTGTTGCATTAAGCCACAGAAGCATAACAATAGTACGCAAATACAGGGAAAGATCCACAAAGGGTGTGAATTATAAGAGACACAACCCTTGTCAGGCTTTTCTCATTTGCAATTATTCCTGTTTCGCTGCAATTATTTTTCCTAAGTTTACACCCTTTGTGGTTCTTTCTCCGCCAGAGGTGCTACCTTTTCTCGTTGCAATAGCTGCTGACTAACGAG
>JAHIZN010000326.1 GCA_018814245.1 bacterium | reverse complement strand
TGCAAAGATTTCACGCAAAGAACGCAAAGGATTATAAATTATCATAATCGTTCAGGCTATAACATTAAAAGTGTAAGAAGGTGGATATGGAGATATGACATGAGATATGGGGATAATAATATAATCAATGCCTTAAAATCGAAGGGAAGATTACAGGGTTATCATTCATAAGGGGATAAGTTGTATTATCCTCATATTTTTCTAATCACTATATCTCCTTATCTCCTCCATAATCCCCCACATCTCCTTTTCTTACACTACCTGAACGGTTACAAGTTATTTATCGGATTGCATATAATGGCTGTACTTGCAGTTGGCTATCCTGTAAATAAGCGGCGGATTTTCATGCGTAAAGGGATTGAGGAGTTGGTGATTTGTTGGAAATAAGGCATTGGGTTTCAAATATGCTATCTCAAGTGACTCGCAAAAACATCATTGCCATTCTAATAATATTTGGTGTTGCATTTCTTTTCTTTTCCAGTGTTATCTTTAGCAATGATACCTTTGGATATGGTGACCTGCACCGCTATTTTTATCCCTTAAGGTTTTATGCTGCCTCATGTATCAAGGAAGGAATATTACCACTCTGGAATCCCTACCTGTTTTCCGGATACCCCTGTCTTTCTGCCCTTCAGCTTGGGATTTTTTATCCTGTGTCCATACTCGTCTATGCCCTGCCGTTTCATCTTGGGTTTAATCTTTATATTGTGTCACACTTCCTGCTTTCAGGTATATTTATGTATCTCTTGATGAGGGAATGGAAAACAGGTTTTACCGCCTCACTCATTTCTGCCCTGAGCTATGCCTTTGGCGGATACATGCTCTCTGTGGTAGATATGCTGACTACGCTCTCTGCTGCTGCATGGACACCACTTATCTTTTTGTTTTATACAAGGGCATTGTTTGCACACACATTCAGGTATACTATTCTGACAGGTATAACGCTTGGCATTGCATTTCTTGGAGGAGAGCCGTCTGTATGGTACATGGTCTCAATGACTCTTGGTCTCTATTCCATCTATTCCTTGCCACGACAAAGGAGAGCAATTCGTACCTTTATTTTAGCCTTTTTGATAAGCATTGCCTTCTTTCTCCCTCAACTGCTTCCATTGCTGGAAATTATTTTCCATTCAACCAGAAGTAATGGCATGGAGCTTTCACATGTAATCAGTTTTTCCCTGAAGCCATTTGAGATATTTAACCTGATATGCCCATTTTTTACCGGCAATTATGTTGACAAAAATCACTTCTGGTTTGGCCAAAGCTGGCTTGAAAGCATATACCTTGGGATATTGCCGTTTTTGTTTGCTATGTTTGCCATATTTACCCGCGGCACAAGGTTTTGGTCACTGATGTTACTTCTCTTCCTGCTTATTGCCTTGGGAGATAGCATCTCTGGCAGAGGCAGCACCTCTGGCAGCAGTATCTATGGATTCTTGTATCAATACCTGCCAGGCTTTAATCTTATCCGCTATCCGGTTAAATTCTTTTCCATAGCAGCATTTAGCTTATCAATCCTTGCTGGATTCGGGTATGAGTCTATGAATAGGCACAGAAAACGGTTTGGTCGGTTTATTGTTGCATTCATGCTCTGCTATTTTGCGGCATATTTATCATGCTGGCTTTTTAGCCCCAAATTTATCCCCTGGATAGCTGCAAACTGGCACACAACAACACCCATAGACAGGCTGACTATTTGGTACAATGCCACCCTTGCCTCTGCAGGAATTGTTTTATTGGTCATGTTTATTGGGGTAATTGCCATGTTTTTGCGTTGGAAAGGCATGATTCAGACATGGGTATTTTCATTAGTCATAATTGGCATAATTATTTCTGACCTTTTTCTTGCTGGTGAAAAGATAAATCCTGTGTTTGATTCAGGGCTTTATAGCCATACATCTAATGCTGCTGCCTTTCTAAAACAGGATCCGTCTTGTTTTCGGATATACATGGAACCAGAGACAGAAAAGTATTATCGAATAATCAGGGGGGGGAATTTAGATGATGCTCTCAAAAGTGTACAGGATGCATTAGTAGCAAACACGACCCTGTTTTATAATCTGTTTGACACATGGGGATATGAATCAATAAATCTCAATGATTATTCAAAGGTTATCGATCTGATTAATCAATTCGGAGCATATAATCTGTTAGATATGCTCAATGTTAAGTATATCCTATCGTGCTTTCAGGTTCGAAATCCAGAGTTTAAGCATGCCTATAATGATGGAAAAATAAACATATATGCCAATCCTTCATGCCTTCCACGGGCGTTCTGGGTGCCTGAATGTATGATTATCAAGGACAGGGCAATGATATTGAAAAAACTGATGGATATTGACCCGCGACAGGTGGTTATTCTTGAAGTAGGGGCAGACCTATGTGTCTGCCCTGATAATCGGGAGGTAGGAGACAGCAGGAAGCAGTCAGTAGGGGCAGGTCTATGTGTCTGCCCTGAGATAAACAACATGCAGCATCTGTCAGATCCAGATAACAGGCTGGAAGCCCGTCCTACTTATAAAGAGCAAGATGTCCGAATTATAAAATATCAGCCTAACACAGTACTTATCAGGGCATCTACTACCAGAGATGGTTTTTTATTTCTTGGCGACACATATTATCCGGGGTGGTGTGCCCGGGTAGATGGGATAAAGACAAGGATTTATCGAGCAAACTATGCTTTTCGGGCAATTCATCTTGAGGCTGGAATACACAGTATAGAATTCAGGTACATGCCAAACAGCTTGATAGTTGGCTGCTGGGCAAGTCTGATAGCCATATTACTGTGTATGGCGAGTGGATGGTATCTGGCTCGTAAGAGTAATTATATGCAATCCGATAAATAACTTGACATATCAGCAGTAACAATTTCACGCAAAGACTGCAAAGCTTTCTATAACTCGATGTTCAAGTTTTTTCAACCTGTGCAGAAATCGGATAATGTCCTGCTATAGCTTAATAAAATAGCTGTAGCTGCAGGGCTTGCCCCTGCCTTAAGCAAGAAGCGACCACAAGGGTCGCAGCTACAAAATTCAATACGCAATAGGTGACTACTTTGGCAGGGATATCCCTGCAATTGTAGCTGCAGGGCTTGCCCCTGCCTTAAGCAAGAAGCGACCACAAGGGTCGCAGCTACAAAATCCAATACGCAATAAGTGACCACTTTGGCAGGGATGTCCCTGCAATTGTAGTAAATCACCATAATTGCAAGTCGAAACAGTTCACGCATGTGGTGATTTTTAACTGCACAAATCGATAAAATCGCTTGTGTCGAGAAGCATTACTCTTCAGGTGGTAAAAAATTGTACAAGCTCATCATTTCTTTTTTAATCATTCTCAGCCCTCTTAACAGTTTTGGACTCAATGAAAGATTTGTTGGTTCAAGACCCATGGGCATGGGAGGGGCGTTTGTGGCTGTGGCAGATGATGCCAATGCCATGAACTGGAATCCAGCCGGATTGCCGATGCCTGAACGCTACGAATTTAATAATGTCTGGGGAAATCAGGATAATCTGGGTCAAAAGAGCCTTTATACCAGCCTGATTGTTCCTGTATCTAATGAAAATTGTGCAATTGGTTTTGGCTGGCAAAATCTAAGGTACAAACCAATTTCCTACTCAAGGGGTGAGTGGGCATTTGCCTGTGCCAGACGGATTGGAAAATGGTCATTGGGCGGATGTGGCCGTTCTATTTATAAAAATGTTAAGCAATTGCCGGACAAGGAGATAGGGATTAAGGTGGATGTCGGAGCATTATGGACTCCATGCAGTACCCTGCGATTGGCTCTGGTTAGATACGGCATGTTTGGCACAGATTTGCAAGAGGAGAGGGCTGTAAGGTATAAAATGGGCTTGTGCTATCATCCACCCGCAAATAAAAACCTTTTGTTTGCCCTTGATAAAGACAATCTTGATACCTGTTGGGGCATTGAATTCTGGCTAAAAAAACAAATACTTAAAACAGATATTGCCCTGAGATTGGGTTCTGATTCCAGTAAAGGAATAACCCTTAAGCGGGCAAACTCTCTTGGTGCAGACCTATTACAATTTGACTATGCCTCATCTGGAGATAATTCGTATTCTTCCATTTCTCTTGGCTACGAATATATTACCTCTTTGTTTAATCTTCATGGGGTAGCGTTAGACCCATTCTTTAGCAATCTTTATGTCTGTACCTACAAGTCTCTTGAAAATGGGAAGATACCCATTGGCACAATTACAGTAGAAAATAAGATGCAGGATGTACCCATGGATGTCTGGATAACCATAGACATGAAGGAGTACACAGATAATCAGGCTGTTCCTTTGAAGATGGAATTAACCCTTGAGAAGAGCCGCGTACCTGCGAAGAAAATGACAGGGACAGTTAGCACAATCGTAGGGGTGGGTTCCAAACCCACCCTATTTGGGCACAAAGGCACAGAAACAGTAGGGGTGGAGGGTGTAGGGGCAGACCCCCGTGTCTGCCCTTCAACCAGTACTATTCAGGCAGGGGGGACAAGTACTGGTTCGGTGACAATAACCACAGTCGGTACAGAGGCTGTAGGGGTGGGTTCCAAACCCACCCTTTCTAAGCCCACCATTTCTAAGCCCACCCTGCTGACATCGATTATTAACAGGCTGAAAATGTTTGGGTTGCATAAGCAAGATGAGCCTGTAGAGATTGAGCAGAATGCTGTCAATAAAGAGATAGTAGACAGATGTACCATTCCGCCGGGTTATATTGCAAAGATAAAGATGATAAATCTTCCCTTGAGCGAAAATATCCTGAAAACAAAGGGCAATGTATCCATCTCACCAGAGCTTAAGCTTTATTATACCCTGCGGGATGAGGTTAAGGACATTACCCCAAAATGTGGGAATGTAAACATCTGTGGGAATAATGGTACTGGTACATATCAGGTAAACTGGAATCAACCAGGAATGCTGACAACATTTATGGTAATTGGGGAAAATAGTTTTATGGCTGATTTCATGAATGAGGTCAAGAGATGTTATCTTAAGACAAAGGAATCTGCTGTATTTCCTGAAGGAGTTCCGGAGAATATATTTAAGGTCATGTATCTCTTTGATACCTTGAAGTTATGGGGGATAACCTATGCTGAGCGAAGGGATTACAAAACAGGTGCTTCAAAGGATGGATATCTTCGCTGCCCTGATGAGATATTGGGCGGCAGGTTTACTGATGGAAATGAAGAAGATATATCTGTTCTCATGGCTGCCTGCCTGAAATACTGGGACATACCAATAGGATTTCTGGATGGCGGTCCGGCTAAAAAGGAAAACTTTATGCTTATGTTCTCTACAGGTATACCTGTTAAGGATGGAACCGGCAGCATTGGATATAATGATATATTTCTCTTAAATCCAGAATTGGACAAGGAAACAACATGGCTGCCGTTAAGAATGCCAAAATGGAAGGATAATTTTATTGTTATTTGTCAACAGAGTATGGAATTCTATAAAGGAGAAGAGGATGGGAAAAAGGCAAGGGAAGAGTATAGGCTTAAGACAGTCTTTTTGCCAGAGAAGAGTGACTTTACCCCTTCAATGCCTATGAAGGAATCTGGCGGAAAGGGCGGGAAAGGCGAGAAAGGCGAAAGAAAGCTGGTGTTTCCAGATAAGCTCTGGGTACGGATATACGAAGAATTCCGAATGGATATTCAGAAGTTTAATGAAATCAGCTCGTACAAAAAATTCTTTGGTGAGGTAAAAATAGAACCCTTGCCTGAATCTGCCAAGTCAATCAAATAGCTGATTAGCAATGTTCCTGCTGCAGCCCCTCTTAAGAGGGGATTTCAGGAGAATATTCGGTAGTGTCGTATCAACCTTAATTTGACGCATAACAATTTGTAGGGACATCCCTGCCAGAGAGGCTCCCTCCTTGTGTGTATTCGTTAAGCAGGGACAAGCCCTGCAGCTACGATGTGATCGATTATTGTATGTGGGAATCTTTGTAGCTGCGACCCTTGTGGTCGCTTATTGGTGGCAGAGACAAGGGAGGTAGTACC
>JAHIZN010000325.1 GCA_018814245.1 bacterium | reverse complement strand
GTAACTATTCAGCAGCAAGAATAAAATGCCAATGCCACAGATTCACAGATTAAGCATATGAAATATTCGCAAAAAGAATGATCTTTAATCTGTGAATCTGTGGCTTTCAAAAAGATATGCTGAATAGTTACACGAAAAATATGGTATTGGGTAGATTGACAATGAAGATAGCGATAGGATTGATTGTGAATTTAGCTGCAAGGATGAAGGAATAATGTATACGCCTGGCAGGGCACCAACCTTAATGATTGGCTACCCTGCCATTTGTTTGAAGTGGAAAAGGATGAAGACGATTTGTAAGCGTACAACTGTCAGCACTGCAGAGCTAAAGCCTGAACTCCAACCATAATTCTTGATAGCTTGATAGGGAGATTCCTGCAGGAATCTTATCTTTTATCAGGAATTAATGTTATAGTGTAATTAGCTGTTCTGCTGACAACTGAACGCTTATCTGGATACCTTTGCCTAATGTGGAATGCTTACAATAAACAGCATTCCTGATACATAGACAAAACTTGCCAAAATGGTGTATCGAAATAACATTTGCATCTTGCACCTCATATTTGCCCTAATATCAGGGCATCTAAAGATTTGTAATTGCAACGATTGCTGACCGCTTACTTCAATCTGAAATATTAACTACACCTATTTCATCAAACTTTTATTAGTATAGCATATCTTTTTTGAAAAAGCAAGTAAAATTATTACTTTTTTTCACATTATGGTTAAATAGTGCATAATATTTGTTTGGAGTAATCGTTCAGGCTATAACATTAAAAGTGTAAGAAGGGGGATATGGAGATATGACATGAGATATGGGGATAATAATATAATCAATGCCTTAAAATCGAATGGAAGATTACAGGGTTATCATTCCTAAGGGGATAAGTTGTATTATCCTCATATTTTTCTAATCCCTATATCTCCTTATCTCCTCCATAATCCCCCACATCTCCTTTTCTTACACTACCTGAACGGTTACTGAATTTGTTGGTGTGAAACAGAGAGGGGGGCAGACACGGAAGACTGCCTCCTACGGCATTGGATATCCCCTGCTGGTCGGGTGGATGCACACTTACTACAACTCCACAATAACAGGTAATATCATTGGTCTGCGTTCAGTCATATCAAACAAGTATTTGCCCAGGGTATTTCTAATCCCTGACTTTATTGCCGGCCAGTTGGTTGTTCCCTCCTGAACCAATTCTTCGAAGAGTTTTCTTACCCTTGTCTTGGCTTCATTCATTAATTCATCTGCCTCGCGGACATAGATAAAACCACGGGAGATAATCTCCGGACCAGCCAGCAGCCTTGCACTCTGACGGTCAACCGTAACCACAACTATCAGCATTCCATCCTGTGCCAATTGTTGTCTGTCCCGCAGCACAACCGTGCCTATATCTCCCACTCCCTTCCCATCTATCAGAATTTGACCAGCTTCAACCTTTTCAGCCATCATTGCTTTTTCATTCGTTATCTCAAGCTTTGCTCCATTTTCCATGATAAAGATATTTTTGGCTGGAACACCCATCTTTTGGGCAAGCTTTGCATGATGAACCAGATGCCGATACTCGCCATGAATCGGGATAAAATATTTGGGCTTAACCATCGTAAACATCAGCTTAAGCTCTTCCTGACTGGCATGTCCTGAAACATGCACCTCAGAAACATTCTCATAAACAACCTCTGCCCCCAGCTTAAACAGATTGTTTATGGTTCGGGAGATCGACACCTCATTGCCCGGGATAGCCCGAGCCGAGATGATCACAGTATCACCATTTGAAATCTTGATATGCCTATGGGTATGCATGGACATTCTGGTAAGGGCAGACATGGGTTCACCCTGGCTGCCGGTGGTGATGATAACCGTCCGCTTCAGCGGCACATGTTTTAGTTCATCAACAGTGATAAGTGTCTTTGTTGGAATGGTCAAATAGCCAAGCTCAGCAGCCATGGCAGTCACATTTTCCATTGACCTGCCAATAACACAAACCTTTCGGTTATAGATGGCACTGGCATCTATTGCCTGCTGGATACGATAGACATTAGAGGCAAAGGTAGTAACAATTATCCTGCCTGAAGCACCCCTGAATACCTGCTTGAAAATCTCTCCAACCTCTTGCTCAGAGATGGTATATCCCTCTTTTTCCACATTAGTACTATCAGAGAGCAGTGCCAGGGCACCGTCCTTGCATATCTCTGCAATCTTATGAAAATCCGTGCTTTCCCCATTAATAGGTGTCTGGTCAATCTTGAAGTCCCCTGTATGGATGATTACGCCAAAGGGTGTATGTATCCCCAAGCCTACACCATCAGGGATAGAATGGCTTACCCGAAAGAATTCTACCTTAAACACACCAAGTTGAATACTTGTCCGCGGTTTGACGCAGTTTAATTCCACTGAAATCGCTGGCTCAAGCTCACTAAGCTTGTTTTGGATAAGCCCCAGGGTTAGTTTTGTGCCATAGATTGGTGCCTGTATCTTTCGCAGGACATAGGGTAATGCACCAATATGGTCTTCATGCCCATGGGTAATGATTATCCCCCGAATGTTCTTTGCTCTTTTTTCCAGATACCTGAAATCAGGGATAATAAAATCCACACCCAACATCTCATCCTCAGGAAACATCATGCCTGCATCAATAATAATAATGTCCTCACCATATTCTATTGCCATCATGTTTTTGCCTATTTCCCCAAGACCACCCAAGGGGATAATATTGAGTCTTTCGCTTTCTTTTTGTTTTTGTTTTTTAATTTTTCTGGACATAATAACTACACCTTTGCCTGCCTCATAATCTGAGCACAGTCCTTTTGTTTTATTGGCCCAATAGCCGTGAAATTAAAATATTTCTCATCAAGCAGCGAACAAGCTAACCGCCTGATATCATCCATAGTCACCCTATCAATCTTCAGCAATATCTCGTCTATTGGATAATGCCTTCCAAAATAGAATTCCTGATCTGATAGACGACTCATACGATAGTTACTATCTTCCATGTGAAGGGCTATTATGCTTTTCATTCGCTCCTTAGCCTTTTCAAGTTCAGAAACCTTGACCCCATTCCTTTTTACTTCTCCAAACTCTTTCAGGATTATTTCCATACACTCACTGTATTTTTCAGGGCTTGTTCCCACACTTACAGCAAACACCCCTGCCTCCTGATGAGAAGAACAATAGGAATGGACATCATATGCCAATGCCCTTTCTTCTCTTATGGTTTGGAAGAGTCTGGAACTCATTCCGCCGCCCATAATAACACTTAATAATCGCAGCACAAACCTATCCTCGTGAGCATATGGAAGACCTATGGTGCCAAGACAAAAGTGTACCTGCTCCAGGTCCTTTTCCTGAACCATGATATTGGAAGATACTTCTGGCTGGCAAATTTTTCTCATCTCTGATTTTTGGTTTTTAAGTTGTGCAAATGGAGAGAACATATCAACTATCTTTTGGTGAGAGACATTACCTGTGGCTGAGATAATGATTCTGTTTGGGGTATAGTAATCATTGCAAAATGTAAAAAGCATATCCTGTGTTAAGGAATTTACCACTTTTTGACTACCCCAGATTGGCCGACCCAATGGGTGGTTTCCCCACATGTTTTGAACAAACAGGTCATGAATTATCTCATCAGGGGAATCCTCATACATCTTGATCTCTTCGCTTACCACCTCCTTTTCTCGTTCTATCTCTTCAACAGGAAAGGTTGATTCAAAGAATATCTCAGAGAGAATATTTATTGCCTGAGGCAATTTAGAGTCTATTACCTTTGCATAGTAACAGGTATACTCCCTGCCGGTTGCAGCATCAACATGACCACCCAATTCATCTATCACCTCAGATAACTCTTTGACAGACCTCTTGTTTGTCCCCTTAAATCTCATATGTTCAACAAAGTGTGAGATGCCGCAATTTTCTGAAGTCTCATCCTTTGATCCTACCCCAATCAATATTCCTAAGCATGCAGAGTGAAGGTATGGCATCTCTTCGGTAATTATCCTTACCCCATTGTCAAGGATTGTTTTTTGATACATAATTCCTCCTGTTAAGATTTATGAATAATGGTGAAAACTTTGCAATCTGTACAACTTAGAAATCATCACATAGGTGAGCAGTATACACACTGCTATATATAAATGTAACTACTCAGGCATACAGAATTCAGGAGTCAGAATTCAGAATAGCTCCAGAGTAAGCCTATAAATCCCATTATCTCTCTCTCAATATCCCCATATTTCCTGCGAAAACTATCATAGCAGGT
>JAHIZN010000324.1 GCA_018814245.1 bacterium | reverse complement strand
TGAATTGTTAATCATTTTGTGGTATATGCTTCTGTTGTTTTGCAGTATTTCCCACCAGAATTTCGTCCTCAAAAAGATGTGGGTAAGGATAAGGCGAATACAGGGGGTGACAGAGGTGCTGCCTCCCCTGTTTCTGCCCCACCAATAAGCGACCACAAGGGTCGCAGCTACAAAGATTCCCACACACAACAATCGATCACAATGTAGCTGCAGGGCTTGTCCCTGCTTAACGAATACCCACAAGGAGGGAGCCTTTCTGGCAGGGATGTCCCTACAAATGATTATCCGACAAGTTAAAGTTGACACGATACTACTTGTTGGCACATATCATTAATTCCTGTGCATGCCTTAAGGATGCCTCAGAAACATTGCCAGAGGTGCTACCTCCGCCAGAGGGGCTCCCTCCGCCAAGCATGGTGGCTATTTCATGTACCCTTTCGGTTTTATCAAGTACCTTCACATGCGTGGTTGTTCTGTCCCCTGACACCTTTTTTTCCACATAAAGATGGTGGTCGGCAAATGAGGCAATTATTGGTAGATGGGTGATGCAAATAACCTGATGGCTTTGACTTATACCTTTCAGCTTTTCTGCTACCATCTGTGCTGTCTTGCCGCCGACACCTGTATCTATCTCGTCAAAAACAAGGGTTGGTATCTCATCTACCCTTGCCAGAATGCCCTTTATGGCCAGCATTATTCTGGAAAGCTCTCCACCAGAGGCAATGTCAGCCAGTGGTCTTGGTGTCTCGCCAAGGTTTGGACAGATGAGGAAACATGCCTCATCAAAGCCATAGGGGAATATTTTCATGGCTTTGCCCTCAAAGGTGGTGGTGCATTTCGCAGCTACTGAAGTGGTCGGCAGCAAATATTCACCGCATCCTTCCGTGACTCCTGACTCCTGTATTCTGTATTCTTCCCTCTCCGTTCCTCTGTTCCTTTTGCCTTCTGACTCCTGACTCCTGACTCCTGTATTCTGTATTCTTCCCTCTCCCACCTCCTCCGTCATCCTCAAATCCACAAGAAATTGGCAATGCTTCATGGCTAACTCTCTCAGTTCACCCTCAATTTCCTGCATGAGCCTTTTAGATGCTTCATGCCTCTTTTGGGAAAGCGTTGATGCTATTTGGCTTAAGTTGGCAGCTATCCCTTGCCTCTCAGTCGTTATCCTTGCCATTTCCTCTTCTTGATGGGTAATTGCCTTCAATCGCTTCTCTGCTGTATCACGGTAGGCAAAAATATCTTCAATGCTCCTGCCCTGACCATACTTGCGTTTGAGATTATTCATCACATCCAATCTTGTTTCGCATTCCTCAAGCCTTGCAGGATCAAAGCAAATCCTGTCTGCATACCCCTTTAGCTTGAGCGATAAAGCCTCAATTTGATAATAGCACCCCTCAGCCTCGACTGTATCGCTCTTCATAGAGGCATCAATCTCAGTAATCTCACTGATATTTTTCAGCACCTGATACAGCTTAGAATATATTGCCCCATCTGACTCATAAAGCGTCTCATATGCCTGTACAGCCAATGTATGCAGCCTTTGAGCATGATGAAGCAGGTGTATCTCTTCCGCAACAGACTTGTCTTCATCCAGTCGCAGGGCAGCCCTGTCAATCTCATCTATTTCAAAGGATAACAGGGATATTTGTTTGGCTTTTTCTGTTTCATTGATGGAAAGCCTGTTCAGTTTTCTGGTAAGCTCCATGAATTGTTGGTAAATATCGCTTACCTGTAATCTAAGCTCAAGCAGTCCCCCGAACCTGTCAAGCAGATGAAGCTGAACCTGTGGAGAGAGAAGGGATTGATGCTGGTGCTGTCCATGGATGTCAATCAGGCTTCTGCCAACATCAGAAAGCATACTCAAGGTAACTGGTCTTCCGTTGATACGGCAAATATGTTTGCCATTTTGCTGTATCTCTCGCTGCAAAAGAAGCTCATCCCCTTCAAATGTGATGCCAGCCTCTTTCAGCATCTCTCGTATCGACGAATTATCAACCGTAAACAACCCGGTAATTATTGCCTTTTCTTCGCCAGTACGAATAAGATCAACCGTCACCCGTTCCCCGAGGACAGCATTTAGGGCAGAGATAATAATGGTCTTGCCTGCCCCGGTCTCACCTGTAAATATGTTCAAGCCTGACTTAAAATCAATGGTTAGTTGTTCAACAAGGATAAAATTTTCGATGTAAAGCTGGGTTAGCATGGTAATACTCCGTGATAAAATTAAAAATTATGAATTATGAATTAAAAATGAGGGAAATACAAGATAAGATTTTGGCCATTGATTGATGTGTTCTAAGCAGCAATCTTTGTCATTAATCCAATCTGTAAAATTTCATCCACTGCCTTTGATAAAACTACTGCTTGTTGACCAGGAATATATTCTTCTCCGCAGGTAGGACATGCCATGGCAATAATTCCAGATATTTTCACTTCTACTCCTTCTTGAGAATAGGTAAGTGATATTGGTTTTCATTGCGTTTGGGCTTTGCACTCTATACAAATCCGTGGGTTTTTCTTGAAATTATTCATCATTTTTATCGCATCCTCCTTTTAATTGGTGGTACAAGCATCCTTGCTTGTGGTTCACAGGCTTAAAAGGAGGCAGCATCCCTGACACCTGCCCCAAACCTTATCCCAACCGAAACCCTTGTGTAGGGGCAGACCTGTGTGTCTGCCCTCTGCATGTCAACGCTCACGGATAACGGTCTTCTTTCCCTCCAAACCTCATCCCAACCGAAACCCTTGTGTAGGGGCAGACCTGTGTGTCTGCCCTCTGCATGTCAACGCTCACGGATAACGGTCTCCCTTGCCTCCAAACCTCATCCCAACCGAAACCCTATGGCTCAGTTTATAGCTATGATTTTGCAGTCCATAATCAAGTGTAAGATCCTGCAAATGCAACCCAACCCCTGCCGTAAAACACCCTTGATCATCATACCCAGCACAAAGGCTTAAAAAATCCATGGGGGAATATTGTCCACCCATATACAGCCTGAGTGCCTGTCCGCTTGTTTTTTTTATCTCCATGGCCAGCAGCACCTTGTTGTCAGCAAGGCGATAACTGGATCCAGCCTTTACAATTCGCGGCATTTCATCCTGTCTTTCTGCCTGTTTGACTGTTGAGCCAAGGAGGTTTTGAAGGCAGATACCCAGACTGAAATCACTCCTGCCACCCCTAAAAAAGTGGAGAGGCTTGTGTTGGTAAAGCAGCCCTAAGTCAATATTGCCAGATGATGATGTTGTGTCACAAAATCGTTGCTGCATTTTCTTGAGTATAAGCCCGCAAGAAAGCGTTGGGGAAAGCATTCGAGCCGCACCCAGCCCAAGAGCCATGTGTTGATCATCAAATGTGCCATTGCTTTCATACATACCCATTCTCTTCTCTGCACCTGTAACCCTGAGAGTCGGCACACCCAATCCAATCCCCCAATTTCTCCCTACTGCTTGAGTATAACTCAGAAAATTGTAGCTTGTGTCAGGAAATGGTAGGGCAATGGTCGTCAGCTGAATGTTTTTCCTCTCAGATGCAGCTATCCCAGCTGGATTGCAAAATATCCCGCTATCCGGGCAAGCCACACCTGCCCCACCCATGCCAAGGATCCGGGCATCAGCAGCCAGATTAAGGAAATAACCTGGCTGACCGCTATCCGGCTTTTGTCCGGAACAGTCAATTGTTGGCAGAAAAAGAAGAGCCAATAAACACAAAATACCTGCCCTGCATTCCTTCACCCCTCCGCGTTCTCCGCGTCTCCGCGTGAGATTTCCCCTCTGCTCTTTATCCTGTATTCTGCCTCTTGTCCCTTGATTATCAGGGCAGACACATAGGTCTGCCCCTACGGGAAGGCACAGGGGTCTGCCCATTATATTCCCCTCTTGGGAGGGGTTAGGGGTGGGTTGGTCTGCCCCTACATTGGGCAGACCTATGTGTTTGCCCCTACCTGCATCCTGCCTTCTGAATTCTATCTCAGGGAGGGCAGGTTTGGAACCTGCCCCTACCTTCTGACTCCTGAATTCTGACTCCTGAATTCTGTATTCTGTATTCTGCATTTTTTTACTTCACCCCAATCTTCCGTATCTCCCTGCTGCCGTTAGCCTCAACAACACAGAAGTATATCCCCTGACTTACCGCTTCGCCATGGCCATTTTTACCATACCAGTTAATCATATTATCTCCCCCTTGCCTTCCCCCATTACTGTTTGCCGAAAATTGTGCATTCCAGACTATCTCGCCAATGGGATTATATATCCTGATGGATACATCCGCTGCCTCTTTCAGCACATACCGAATAAGCGTTGAGTCACCTTCTCTCCCAATAAATGGGTTAGGGTAATTGACCAACGAGGAGATGAATGAAGTAGTCGGGACATAGTCTGTTGCGGCTCCTACCCCAAACACTGCGAAAGAATATACCTGTGCCTGAACAGTCTGACTGGCTGTATTCATGCTGCTGTTTAATCTTTCCCATTTGCCGTCTGTGGTAAGACTGTAGATTGCCTGTGTTATTGTGCCAGAATAGGGAAGCCTGATGGTTACTGGTTTGTCAAACACTATCTGCCCATTTGTTATTTCTATCTGTCGAATAGTATCAGTGGCTATGCTTACATTTGTTGCTGCATTAATCGTTTGCCGTACCCCTGTCTCCAGCTCGTCTGGCAGGAGGATAACCATGCTCACCATGTCAGAGACTGCCCCTTCAGGGAAAATAACCGTGGTTATGCCATCCTGGGCAGTGATCGTACCGCCACTCCAGGTAATCATGCTGATGGTGAATGTAGCCGTCCCGCTCCATGTACTGTTGCCTGTCTTATCCGTAGCCCTTACCCTCCAGTAGTAATTGTAGTCATCATCAAGGCTTTGCGGGGTGGTGTACGAATTGGCAGTAAGCGTTTCGCTTTCTGTGCACGGTACAAAATTCGACTGTTTCGAGTATTGGAGAACATAGCTCACCTTATCTTCTGGGTCAGGATCAGTGGATGCCTGCCACCTGAAGGTTGGGGTTTGTTGGGAGATAACCTGATTGCATGGGGAGAGCAATACTGGTTGTGATGGGGGTTCATTAACAGCGTTTATCCAGAAATGCCATGTGTTTGAAGTGTTTGTGCCATATTCAGATACAGACATCACCTGCCACATGTATCCTGCATTCTCAGCAAATTTGTTAGCAGCAGTAGCGTATGTTGCAGCACTGCCGCAGGAAATTGTACCTACACCATTGATGATAAGGGAATATGAGGCTGTCCCGCTTAAGGGTGTCCACCTAAAGGTTATGATGTTAGTGCTGCATACTGTGCCGTTTTCAGGAGACATCAGTTCAACTGTTGTGGGAATTACGCTTAAATCAACAGACATGGTCCCAGCCGAATCACTGATGTTGGTTACGGAAATATAGGTTGAGTTTCCAGAGTAGGTACGACTGTTAGGGTTGCTCAGGCCATTAAAACACCTGTTGCCTGTATTGCCTGGGTATGGATCGCCTGCATCGCCACGGTTGAATTTATTCTCAAGATCTTGCCTGCCATCTGCCTGCTCCAGAGCAACCTTGTAATGGAATTTGTCATCATTGGTTTGTTGTCTTTCATCAATATGCCAGATAAGCAAGCCCTTGCCCGGCAGATTGTTGCTCTGCCGATTCTCAACCAGAAAGTATTCTCTTGTATCCATGGTATTATTCCATAGTTTATAGGCAACAGGGTTTGTTTCAGCTTGCGGGATAGATTGATGAATAAGGGTGGTGGTTACAGCTTGAGGCTGCAACCAATCAAGCTTCATCTTGCACCAGGCATCAAAATATGACGGGCATGATCCTTGAATCGGAGAACCATTCCATGCCCCGGCAGCCATCTCGCTCCACTCGCCAATGCCTTCAGAATCAAGCCCTGTATCATACAAATCAGGCAGTCCCAACTGATGTCCAAATTCATGACAGAATATGCCAAAGGGTGAGGCATTTCCCTCATGCTCAGGCATGATACAGGCACCATAAACAGCTACCCTATCACTTGTTTGAACAATCCCTGTAGAGCTATACATAAATTGGGAATGAATATCAGCATCACTTCTACTTGATTCCTCTCCCTGTCCGGCATGAACAACCATCAGAGCTTGATACTTACTAAAGTCAACAGCCCCATCCGTAGCATTAACTGCATCCTCGATCAAGGTATCATCATCTTTGTACCCATAATAACTCATGGTATTAGTAACCGTACTCGTAGCTATTGCCCATACTATCTCAAGCTTGCCATACGAATTCTTCTGATAATATTCAGCAAAATCATTCATCAGCCCCTCAAAATACGCTCGGTTCTTCGCAAACTTAACATCAGAAAACTCAACCAGCAAGGCAATCACTGTTACCGTGCCGGTTGTATAAACAGTACCCCCAATCCCGCCATCACCCGGTGCAAGCAGCCTTCCCTCTGCCCCTGGCACTCGATGATGCATAGGTGCCACATCATCCCTGTGCCCGCTTCCAAACCTCGGGTCAAGCGGCGGGGTAGCAGAGGCAGACTGGACGAGCAGCAGCAGCCAGCCACAGATCATGATAAGCCACGCACCCTTAATAAATTGGGACAGTGGGTTGTTGCAGCCGCACATGCCACATATTTTACTGTTCCAATATTTCCAAAAAATGTTTAACATCAGTTATTACCCTATCCTTTCCTTTTTGCCAGCGATTTACAACAAGGTTCAGCCTTTCAACATCCAGTGTGAACATATAGGATGAGCGGAAGACATGACGAAATCCCCTCATCTCATCAAGAATAGCAAAGGATTCACGGCTTATTACGGTCGGGCGAATATCCGGCACCTCAATCCGCATCCGTTTCAATAATTCCTTATGCCATGACGCCAAGTTCTCAACCCTATTTTCAAATACCCGAGCTATCTTGGAAAATTGATCCTCAAAGCAGGAATAGATGCCAGATAAGGCATAAGCCATAGCAATAGTAAGAAGTTGTGACTCCCCTTGTTCCTTCTTACAGGATATATATTCCATCAGGTTATTATCCAGTTCAGTCACCCTTTCCATCAAAAAGTTGACCTCACCCTCAAGTGTTCGAATAACCTCCAAACTACATTTTTTCATATAACACCCTTCTTTCTTTTTGAAACCTTTCAAGAAGGGCAGACACAAAGGTCTGCCCCTACGGTCAGAGACATAGGTCTGCCTCTATCGACTGCCTCTTGCCTTCCGTATTCTGTCTCTCAGGGAGGGCAGGTTTGGAACCTGTCCCTACGATGATCCTGCCTTATCTCTCCCCTCCGCGTTCTCCGCGTCTCCGCGTGAGATTTCCTCTCTGCTCTCTATCCTGTATTCTGCCTCTTGTCCCTTGATTATCAGGGCAGATATCAGGGCAGACACAGAGGTCTGCCCCTACAATATATTTTTCATATAACACCCTTCTTTCCTTTTGAAACCTTTCCCGCAAATTAGCCGGTATCTCTTCTTCACGAATCAGATGAATCTCCCTATCCAATCTTTCCTCAATAAACAAAAACGCATCAAAATACTCTTTAGTCTGAAGCCCGGCAACCACAAAATCCACATCAGAGATGGGGGAAAAAAATTCAGGGTGAAGGTAAGATCCTGTTATTGATAAAGAAATAGCTTTCGGAAATTGCTGCTTAAACTCAACAGCCATATCACGGATACTGAGTTCAAGATATTGGCATTCCTTGTCAAAATTTTCCTGTCTTGTTTCTATGAATCGCTCAAGACTATCGAGAATATTGGAATTTGATTGGATGTTTTTCGCTATCATTGAGCTATTTTCCCCATAACCTCTTAGAAGGGTTTCTGTACCCCAAGATCTTTGCAAATTTTGCTTGATAGATTCTGATCGATTTCTTGATGGCGAGGGATAGTAGATACCTTCCTTTCTCTCCTATTGACATATACTGTATGATTCCACCTTCGCGAAGGAATTCACATCCCTGACTTTCTATATGACGGATAAGCTCCCTTCTCCTCATGCGGCAATCATTCCTAATGGCTGCCTTATTACTTCCCTTCCGAACAGCTCTTCTTCCATAAGGTTACGATTGGCTTCAATAACCAATTGAATCGCTTCAATTAGGTTCATCTTTGTTTCTTCTATTGTTACACCCTGTGCATTTGCACCAGGAAGCTCTTCTATATATCCGATATACCCTTGTTGAGATTTCTCGAATATAGCAGTAAGTTTCTCGTGCATAATCCCTCCTTGCTAATTTAATTATCTGCACATTTCTTATGTTTTTCTCTTTTTTCTAATATTCTGGATATTATTACAGTAGCTATCGCAAACACAGCAACCCCACACAATGCTGTATAAAACGCAACCATACTACTCCTCCTTTGGTAATAACAAAACTGCACATATGAATGTTATCACCGCAATACAACATCCTATCAATACAGCCTGAAGGGTTACTTTTTCATTTATCAAGCTGCCTATTATTACTATTGTTATAATATACTTTGCAATATCAAGAAACATCTTGCTAATCTCTATATGTCGCAATCTTTTCACAAGATTATGCCCCCTCTATAGTATTGTTCATAATATACCCTATTCACCCCCACTTGTCAAGATATTTTTGCTTGCAATATTTTGTTTGGTATGCTATCATAAGCAAGAATACAGAATACAGAATACAGAATACAGAATACAGAATACAGAATACAGAATACAGGAGTCAGAATAAGAACACCTGATTCAAAAATCAAGAGGCAAAAACAATGACCCGTCCAACATGGGATGAATACTTTATTAAAATGGCAAATTTGATCTCCGAGAGGTCTACCTGTATCCGAAAAAAGGTTGGGGCAGTGATGGTCAGGGGCAAAAGGGTGATTGCTACCGGATATAACGGCATCTGTATTACAGGGGCAGCCCATTGCATTGATATTGGTCAGTGCTACCGGGATAAGCTGAATATCGAAAGCGGTACAAGGTATGAGTCCGGGGCATGTACACATGGCGAGGCTTCAGCCATTCTCCAGTGTTCAAGATTTGGCATCTCTACAGAAGGGTGTACTATTTATGTTAATGGATTGGTCTGTATCCTTTGTGCCAAGATGATTGTTTCTGCAGGGATAACAAGGGTGGTCTGCCTTGATGAGGATAGGCCCAGGGATGGGGTGGAGTTTCTGTCTTGTGCAGGGATAGAGATTGCAATGGTATAATGTAGGGGCAGACCTATGTGTCTGCCCTAATAGTCTAATGTGTCTGCCCTGATAGGCTGATAGGCAGAAGGCAGGAGAGAGAAGGCACAGGATTAGGAAAGACGGAAAGCGGAAGCTGTGAAGTTCGTAACCGTTCAGGTAGTGTAAGAAAAGGAGATGTGGGGGATTATGAAGGAGATAAGGAGATATAGGGATTAGAAAAATATGAGGATAATACAACTTATCCCCTTAGGAATGATAACCCTGTAATCTTCCCTTCGATTTTAAGGCATTGATTATATTATTATCCCCATATCTCATGTCATATCTCCATA
>JAHIZN010000043.1 GCA_018814245.1 bacterium | reverse complement strand
AGAGCTGTTAAATGATTAAAAAAAGGATAGGGGTGATTGCTGGAGCAGGAGAGCTTCCAATCATAACTATTGAAGAGATAATGGCAAGTGGTAATGACCCGATAGTCATAAGTGTGGTGGGAAATCCCTTACTTCCTGAAGGAACAATAAGACTTGGACTGGGTGATGTGTCACAGATTATTGATACACTTCATCAGCAACATGTAGAAGAAATAATATTTATTGGTAAGGTAGATAAACGGCTGCTTTCAGGACTTAATCTTGATGAGCGGGCAAGGCATATGCTTTCAAGGTTAAGCACAATGGATGATGCTCACCTGATGCTGGCAATAGCACAAGAATTGGAACAAGAAGGATTTAATATAGCAAAACAAACTGATTATCTTGGCAGGTTTATCCCATCACAAGGGGTGCTCAGCCAAAAAGAGCCAAATAATGAGCAACAAGAGGATATTGATTATGGGTTCAGCCTGGCTAAAAAGGCAGCTGACATGGGTATTGGTCAGACAATTGTGGTCAAAAATAAGATGGTTGTAGCAGTTGAGGCGATTGAAGGAACAGATGAGGCTATTCTTCGTGGTGGAAGGCTGGCAATAAATGATGCAGTAATTATAAAGGCAAGCAGTACGAATCATGACTTTAGATTTGATGTGCCAACCGTAGGCAAGGAAACAATATCCTCAATGATTAAGGCAGGAGCAATGGTTCTGGCTGTTGAGGCAAAAAGGACATTTTTGGTCCCTGGGTTAATTGAAGAGGCAGATAGGCATGAATTGGTGGTGGTAGCCATATGAAACACATCATGCTTATTGCTGGTGAGGCATCCTCAGACCTTCATGGAGCATGCATATCAAGAGAATTGTTTGCCCTGTCACCTGACATACGAATTACCGGGATGGGCGGACAGGCTATGACTGAGGCAGGTGTTGAGATAGTCTTTGGATTCTCTGACTTAAGTGCTATCGGCATTATCGAGGTTCTGGGAAAGATACCATCAGGATTCAAGAGATTGGCAGAGATAGCCCTGTACCTCAAGGAAAATAAGCCTGATATTCTGGTCGTTATTGATTTCCCGGAGTTCAACATCCGATTGGGAAAAATTGCATCCAAGATGGGCATCCCTGCTGTTTACTATTTTCCCCCAACGGTCTGGGCATGGAGAAAAAAAAGGGCAAACACGATTGCCAGATACTTTAAGAAGGTTATCTGCGTTTTCCCGTTTGAGGCAGAGGTGTTCAAAAAGGCAGGGGCAGATGTTGCCTTTTTTGGTCATCCATTGTTAGATGTTGTTAAGCCATCTATTATTATGAAAGATATTCACCGTGATTTTAATCTTGATCCATCCCGTCGGATTTTGGGGATACTTCCCGGCAGCCGTAAGGGTGAAATAAAGAGGCTTCTGCCAATAATGCTTGAGGCAACAGACAAACTTTTGAAGAAATTCCCGGATATTCAGCCGGTTATGATACTTGCCCCAACCATTGAAGATAGGGATGTGCTGCCATATCTGGAATCTGTCTCATTCAAGATGGCATTAGTCAGGAATCGTACCTATGATGTGCTGAGCATCTGCCAACTTGCCTTAATTTCATCAGGCACGGCTACACTTGAGGCTGCATGTCTGTGTGTGCCCATGGTTATTCTTTATAAATTGAATTGGCTTACCTACCTGCTTGGCAGATTATTGATACGAATTCCATTTATTGGATTGCCAAATATTATTGCAAATACAGAGGTTGTGCCAGAGCTTGTTCAGACAGAGGCAAATGTCTGGAATGTGGTGAAAAAGGCAAGCCTGTTCATGGAAAATGATCATATCTGGACAAAGGCAAGGGATGATTTGTCTGAGGTAAGAAAACAGCTTGGGTGTTGTGGGGCAACAAAAAAGGCAGCAGAATTGATTTTGAAGATGTAATATTGCAGTGGAAGTCTCGTAGTACATTTTGACATTAATTTCTGATAGTTTAATGGTAACTATTCAGATGTGTAATAAAGGAGAAAAGGGGAAGATGGAGAAGTGGGGAAGATTAATAGGAGTCAGAATATTCTTAATTCTGTCATTTTGTATTCTCCCCTGTTCT
>JAHIZN010000323.1 GCA_018814245.1 bacterium | reverse complement strand
GTTAGTTAAAATCATGCAAATAATCATCAATCATCAATCATCAATCATCAATCATCAATCATCAATCATCAATCATCAATCATCAATCATCAATCATCAATCATAGTATGTTTTGGTGTTACGAGAAAGATACTTAAGCGTGCCAAATTGTTAAAGGCACGCTTTTTTATTTTTGCGGTATCATTGTTTACGCATATCTCCTTATCTCATGTCAGACAGATAAATAATCAATTACGATTTAAGCAGTTCTGTTTCAATAATCAATTGGTAATTGAGGATGTTTTTGGTGTCCTTTTTGTGACATAAGGAACAATCAATGAGGAAGTTGATATATGGTATGCTTCTGTGGATATTTCTGCCATGTGTCTTAAATATCTTCATCGTATTCTGTCAAGAAAGGAATTGCTCCTGTCCAAGCAATTTCACGATGAGAAAAACCATATACATTTTATTGTGAATCATGGGTTACGCAGGATTATTTGTAGCTGCTCAATATCTTGTGGCAATTTCAAGATGTTGAAAGTGATGAAGCAATCTAACTCATTGCAACTATAAAAGTAAGCTCACGATGACAGTCTTTGTGGCTTACGAAATCCACAGGTTATTGAGCAATTACGATTTGTTTATTTATTGCTGGAGCTCGTTTGAGGCATTCTCAAGTAAAAGTGAAGGAAAAATTATGAAAAATATGACTATAAACAACAGTGAGGTCTCTCCGCTGACACATCTTACAGAAAAAGAGGAAAGATTTCGGGAGAGGACCCAAAACTTTGCAAAACACTATGTAATGCCCTTAGTTTTCGAGATGGATAAATCTGCACAAATAGATAGGGGATTGATCGAGAAAATATTTGAGCAGGGCTTGATGAGTATCGAGATACCGATTGAATATGGAGGGAGAAATGGTTCTTTCTTTGATTCGATAATAGCCATTGAAGAGATGGCTGTAGTCGATCCGGCCGTTGCAGTGTTTATCGATGTCCAAAACACACTCGTAATAAATACAATCATGCGTTGGGGCACGGAGGAACAGAAAAGGAAGTATTTGCCTATGCTTGCAAAGAATACAGTCGGAGCATTTTCGATAACTGAAAAAGAAGCAGGAAGTGATGCTACTGCATTATCATGCAAAGCGAAGAATGTTGACGGTGGCTATCTTCTGAATGGCGAAAAGCATTGGGTTACTAACGCAGCTGAGGCTGATATTTTCATCATCTTTGCTAAGGAGCAGAAGACTGAGGGTGAGGAAGGACGGCTGACGGCATTTATTGTAGATAGGAGAGAGACGAATGGATTAACGATTTGCGACTCAGAGGAAAAAATGGGCATAAGGGCTAGCTCCACATGTAATATAATTTTGGAAAATGTTTTTGTTCCCAAAGAGAATGTCCTCAGAGCAATTGGTCGAGGACTGAATATTGCTCTCGAAACGCTTACAGATGGAAGGATAGGAATAGGCGCTCAAATGCTTGGACTTGCGCGTGGTGCATTCATCGCAGCCGTTGAATACGCTCAAACCAGAAAGCAATTTGGACAAACGATTTCAAATTTTCAAGGAATACACTTTCCGTTGGCACAGATGTCCACAGAAATAGAAGCTGCTAGGCTTTTCGTCTATCATGTCGCGCGGTTGAAGTCCGCAAAAAGTGATTTCAAGGAATTATTTACGCTCTCGAGCATGACTAAGCTTTTCGCTTCTCAAGTAGCAGAAAAGGTCGTATCGCAGGGATTGGAAATCTTTGGTGGTAAGGGATATATGAAGGGAAATATCCTTGAAAAGCTTTACCGTGATGCAAAAATCGGAAAGATATATGAAGGAACTTCTAATATGCAACTCCGATTAATCGCAAGGAGTTTTAATATCAAAATTTAATTCTTTGTTATCAAAACCAGATTTAAAAAAGGAATGAAGCAATGGGAAAAGATTATTCAATTTTCAATAAATTAAACAGCTATGATACTATCGTTAAGATAGTTAAAGACCGTGCTATCACTCAACCTGATGATATTTGTTTTAGGTACTTGAGTTATTCGGGAGAAGAAGTGATAGAGAGTAAGCTAACTTACAAAGAACTGGACAAACAGTCCATGCGAATTGCAACCTACCTTCAAAGCAATGACTTGACTGGGAAATGTGTGATCCTTCTTTATCCCGGTGGTCTGGATTTCATAATGGCCTTTTTTGGGTGCTTGTATGCAAAAGTGATCGCCGTGCCATTTTATCATTTTATATCAAATCGTCGCATATCTCGCCTTATGGCAGCAGTAAAAGACTCGGAAGCGAAGATATTCCTCAGCATTTCTTCCGAGATTAAAGGCATCAGCTCTTTTATTAACAATAATTTCCCGAATGAAGGGTACTATTGGATCGCTACGGATACAATAAAGGATGTCAAAGGCAGTGATTATGAGAAAGCAGAGATATTGGAAGATGAGCTTGCCTATCTTCAGTATACCTCTGGGTCAACCTCATCACCCAAAGGGGTGATGATAACTCATCGGAACATTATGCATAATATGAAACTTATACATTGGTATTTGGAAAACACACCTGATTCTGTAGGGGTTTCTTGGCTGCCCCATTTCCACGATATGGGGTTGGTGGCTATGATCCTACAGCCAATGTATGTGGGATATACTCAAGTGCTAATGCAGCCAGCCGATTTTCTTGCAAAACCCTACAGGTTTCTCAAAGCCATTTCAGACTATCGTGCAACAATCGTGGGTGCTCCTAACTTCTCCTTTGATCACTGTGTCGTCTCAATATCGGAGGAGCAGAAAAAGACACTGGACCTCTCCAGCATAGATTTCGCTTGGAACGGAGCAGAACCAGTTCGCTGGTCCACCATTAAAAGCTTCAATGAAACATTTAAGGAATGTGGGTTAAAAAACAATGTGCTGGTCGGTGGCTACGGACTCGCAGAGGCTACCCTAGTTGTGACATGCAGATCTCCAAAGTCCAAATCACGGCGTGCCGTCATTATTGACATTGATAAAGATGAGTTTGAAAAGAACAAAACCGTAAAAATCGTGAGAACCAGAAATAACATAAACACATTCCAATATGTAAGTGTCGGATTATTTCACCCAGATGTGAATCTCATCATCGTCGATCCAACAACACGAAACAAATGCACCGAGGGAAAAGTAGGCGAAATATGGCTTGCATCGCAAAGCGTGTCTCCCGGATACTGGAAAAAGGAGAGGGCAACGGATGAAACATTCTACGCCTATATCTCTGATACCGGCGAGGGACCATTCCTCAGAACAGGAGATATGGGCTTTATGATCAAGGAAGAGCTTTATATAAGCGGAAGGTTGAAAGACATCATCATCATACGGGGGGTGAACTACTATCCAAACGATATTGAGTTTACGGTAGGATGCTGTCATCCCGCATTGGTTACCAACAGTTGCGCCGCATTTTCCGTAACATTAAAGGATACGGAAAGATTGTACATTGCCCAGGAAGTAAAACGTACATGTATGAGGAACTTTGATCCAGACGAAGTGTTCGATGCGATCAGAAAAGCGGTCGTAGAGTTTCACGACTTGCAGGTACATGGGATCCTTCTTTTACCATTCGGAAAGATCCCTAAAACTTCCAGCGGAAAGATAGAGCACAACAGATGCAGGGAGGAATTTCTAAACGGCAAGATCCAGATACTTTACAAGAGCATAATCGATAATGATCTCCATGAAGGCCTTGACAGAGTCATAAATGGCAATGAGCTTTTAAAAACTGATGCGACAGAATGCAAGAGAATTGTTGAGAAGAAACTGGCAAATATGATATCATCATGTCTTCAGATTGAATCATCGAAAGTAATAGAAGCAAAAGATTTGATTTCTCTTGGAATAGATTCACTATCCATTTCTATGCTGAAACAGTCTATCGAAGACCACTTCCTTTCTAATATTTCAATCCCAATAATCTACAATTCAAGCCTACAGAAACTTGCAGAAGCAATAATCACAAATAGAACAGAAAATCATACTGCATTTCCACGGTTGCCTGAAATAGAACCCCAAAGAATAGATGAATCGATAGAGTTCCCATTAACTGATCTACAGTATGCTTATTGGATTGGCAGAAATGAATCGCTGGAATTGGGGGGAATCGCCGCTCATGTCTATCTTGAAATATCCATGACAGAAGAGGAACTTGATCACGAGCGATTGAACACAGCATGGCAGATGATGATCCAACGACACGGAATGTTGAGGGCAGTAGTCACCACTGATGGAATGCAGAAGATATTGGATAAGGTACCCGAGTACAGAATAGAGTGTCTTGATCTGCGGGATAAGGACAAGATTGAATGGATCAAAGAAATAGAAAAGATTCGAGAAAACATGAGCCATCAGGTAATGCCTCCTGACAGGTGGCCCCTGTTCGAGATCCGTGTCACGAAATTAGAAACAAAGAAAAGCATTATTCATATAAGCATTGATTTGCTTATTGCCGACATCTGGAGTCTCAACATCCTATTCAAAGAATGGTATCAACTATATGTAGCCTCAAATACATTGCTGCCTTCCATCAGGATCTCATTCAGAGATTATGTCTTTGCACTCAGATCAATCGCTGAAAACGAACTATTTAAAAAATCGGAAGAATATTGGAAAAAAAGAATTTCAACTCTGCCACAAGCTCCTCAACTGTCTCTCGTGAAAACAGCAAAGGACTTAAAAAAGATAAGGTTTCATCACAGGGAGCGAAAATTATCATCCGACATCTGGAATAGATTGAAAGAGCAAGCAGCAGAACATTCCATTACCCCCTCTGTGTTGCTGATGTCCGCCTATTCGAAAATATTGAGTTTGTGGAGTCGGTCACCCAAATTTACCATCAATGTAACCCTTTTTAACCGACTTGGACTACACCCAGATATAAATAATATTGTTGGTGATTTTACATCATTAATACTACTCGAGGTCGATAATTCTAAAGCCATGAAATTTGTCGATTTCTCTAAAGATATTCAGATGCAACTTTCGAGAGATATGGAGCACAGATACTACAGTGGGGTGAATGTAATGCGCGATTATGCGCGAGAGTTTGAAAAATCTTCCATTTTGCCGATTATGCCTGTTGTTTTCACCAGTGCGTTATCAAATGACACCAAAATGGTACTTGGGTCTAAAAAACATTTCTTTGGTGAGATCTCTTATGTTTAGAACTTACGCAAGAACCATTTTAACAGTAGGTAATTTAAGTTGATGTCGCAAGTAGTCTGACAATAGTTCATGCTTAACCTGATAAATAGTTCGTTTGGTTTTTTGAGCCACTTGCTTAAGACATACCCATACCAAAATAGCACAGCCAATATGATTTCTGACAATTCTGGCCTTTCGGCATTGACATTTTTCCAGTCCAGTGACTTGCTTGGTCTCACGATGAAACTGCTCAATTTTCCAACGCAAGCTACACCCCTCTTGTACAGCCTGAGTATTGTTTTGAGTAAAGTCGTTTGTCACGACATAGTCCGTGCGCTGAGTAGACAGCACAACCCGAAACAGTTTCACTTTGTGATCTTTGGGAAAGCCCTTGACCTTCACAACTTTGCCTCGTTGCCTTTCTTCTTCAGACCATTTCAATGTATCTACTCGACGATAAGCTTGCTCACCGCCCGAATCGTCCACTTGGCGATTATCTTTGATCGGACAATAATACACTTTCTTCAGCTTCTCAATGAAAAGCATTATTTCCTTGGTCGCATACCATGTATCCATCAGTATAGCATAAAATTGAAGCTGCTTTTTGTACACACAATTCGTCAGCATATCACGCAGGTGATCCAACTTCGTCTTGCCATCTCCATCAGGGTCATAGATACGATAATCAATGACCCAAAATTGTTCTGTAACCGAATTGACATATACGCAGGTCACTACACCAATGCCTTTGATGATATTATGCGCATTGCCACTGTATTGTCGTCGCACCAATTCAATCTTGTGCGAGTAGTTTTTGTCTATCACCGTGTCATCAAAAACAATGTAGCCATTATCACATTGTACTACTTGCTCCTTTACATTTTCCCAAACCAGATGGGGTGCTATCCGATCCCCTGCCAAATATCTGTTAATCTTGTCGTGACTAAATGCCTCGGCGTGATCTGCAAAATTGGTCAGCGTATAGTTAATCTGGCTACTGACTAAATATTGACAGTAATCTAAACGAGTAATTGGTTGTTTTGTGATTTTCATAGCCAAAAGTATACTCGTTATTGCTTCTTTTGTCAACTATTTTTTTGTTTTGCGTAAGTCCTAATGTTATATCTCAGACACCCCAGGTTTGGCTTGACCACCAAGTGTACGAAATTGAAGATTATATAGTTATCAGTTGGGATTCTGTCGATGACCTTTTTCCAAAAGATATGTTGAATGACATGTTCGAGACATACATTTCATTCATTATGGAACTGGCAACAGATGCCAGTGTATGGCAGAGGGAGATTCGCACACTTATCCCGGAAAATCAGTGGATAAGGAGAAATGATTTTAATGATACTGCAGCATCGTCTTCAGAACGATTGCTCTTTACTGAATTTGTGGAGAATGCAGTGAAAAATCCCGACCGTATAGCGATACTTACATCTCATAAGTCCATTACCTATGGCGAGTTATTAAATTCTTCCGCCTACATTGGAAATCAACTGCGTAAGATGGATATAAAACCCAACAAATTAGTTGCCATAATGATGCACAAAGGATGGGAGCAGGTATTTGCTGTTCTCGGTATCCAGTTATCTGGTGCAGCGTATGTATGTATTGATCCACAGCTTCCGGAAGAGCGGCGTAATTATCTACTTGAACACGGAGAGGTAAATATCACGATCACACAAAAGAAGATAAAAAACTCACTCTTGATACCCGCGAGAATAACCTGTATTTCCATCGATGAAGAGATTCTCGTGAAAAAAAGCATGATTCATACTGGACCAATACAATCTTCTGATGATCTTGCATATGTATTATACACTTCTGGTTCAACGGGTTTACCTAAAGGTGTGATGATCTCACACAGGGGTGCACTCAACACTATTATGGATATAAACAAAAAATTTTGCATTACATCAGAAGATAGAGTACTTGCTATTTCCGCACTAAGTTTTGGCCTTTCTGTTTACGACATTTTTGGGATGTTATCTGCTGGTGGAGCAATCGTGATTCCGGATCTATTCACGGAGCACAACCCTGACCACTGGCTATATCTAATCAATAGATATAAAGTGACATTGTGGAACTCTGTACCGACACTGATGGAATTGTTGGTTGAAACCATGGAAGCACGGGGGAAAACTTTTGAATTGAAATATGTCCTCATGAGTGGAGACTGGATCCCTATCAATCTTCCTGAAAGAATATGGAAGATCTGCCAGACATCTAAGCTGATCAGCTTGGGTGGAGCAACTGAAGGCTCTATATGGTCAATATATTTTCCGATAGCATACATCGATTCTTCATGGAAGAGCATCCCCTATGGAAAGCCTTTGACCAACCAGCGGTTTTATGTTTTGAACAAGCATTTAGGACATTGTCCCGAATATGTCCCTGGAGAATTATATATAGGTGGAGAAGGTGTTGCCCTCAATTACTGGAGAGATAACGAAAAGAGCAACATATCGTTCATCATCCATCCCGAAACAAACGAAAGATTGTATAGTACAGGAGATCTTGGCCGTTTTCTCCCTGACGGATACATAGAATTCATGGGAAGGGAAGATTTCCAGATTAAAATCGGCGGATTCAGAGTCGAGGTAGGTGAGATTGAGAGCGTTCTGAATGGACATCCAAAAGTAAGCAGGTCCGCGGTGAAAAAAGTGGTAACAAAGAATGGGAACGAATCTTTGGCAGCATATGTCGTATTAAACTCTCAGTCCGTGTCTGATTTGATGAACAAGAGTGAGAACTCATGCGAGAATCTTGATTCAAAAATAATTGGACACATGGATACCGAATTGATTTTGGATACTGAACAGAGATTGTTATTCAAATCGAAAACTCCTGGCATCAGGGAGATCAGCGGACATATTATTCCACTAGGAGAATCAAAAGATGTTTCTGCTGAATTCTATTTAAGGAGGAGCAGTTCGCGAAGGTTTACCGACAGACTGATAGATAAGGAACAATTCAACGATTTTCTATCCTGTTTAAGGAAGGTCAATTTGAATGGGGTGAAAAAATACAGGTATGGCTCTGCCGGAGGATTGTACCCTGTACAGGTTTATATTTATATTACTCGATGTTCAAGTTTTTTCTCAACACATTGATTTTATCAATGTGTGTAGTCAGAAAACACCACATGTTTAGGCTGTTTCGACCTACAGTTATGGTGATTTGCTACAAATGTGTGGTTACGGACAGGGATAAACCCTGTCCCTACAACAGAACATTGCCAGAAATTGTAGGGACATCCCCTTGTGGGTGTCCGTTTTCTGCACAGGTCAAAAAACTTGAACATCGAGTATTACAAATCTTTTTGAGTTGGGGATCAACTCCTTGACTGTGACAAGAGCATGGCGAGATATCGTGAAGGAAACAGGGATAGATTTCCCTGTTGTACGAATCTTTGAAAATCCCACCATATCTGGATTGGCAAAATTTCTCAGCAAGAGCGACATAAAGGATATCGAGTATGAAAATATTCAGAACAATGTGATTAAGCAGAAGGAGACCTTGCGAAATCGCCGTGCAATCAGAGGTGGAAGGGTTAAAGAGATGAGTAATGTTTAGAACAAATATATTTTAAAAGAGGCTAATATATATATGGAAGATTATTCAATCAAGCAAAGCATAGATGAATTTGACATTGCCGTTATTGGTATGGAATGTCGTTTTCCCGGGGCAAATAACATCTCCGAATACTGGATGAATCTCAAGAATGGGGTGGAGTCAATAATCCAACTCAACGATGAGGAATTGGAGGAATCCAATGTCTCTAAGGAAACAATAAAGCAGTCAAACTACATCAAGTCCGTGTCCATAATCGATGATGTAGATAAATTCGATGCTCATTTCTTTGGCTATAGTCCCAAAGAGGCAGCCATGATGGATCCCCAACAGAGTCTCTTTCTCGAACTCGCTTGGCATGCCCTCGAAAATGCCGGGTATGATTCTGAACAGTATGATGGGAACATTGGTATTTTCGCTGGTGCAAATTTCAACTTTTACTTAATCAATAATATCCTTAAGGGAAGGAATGTCCTGAACAGCAGCGATATCTTTTTTATGCAAATTTCTAATGATAAGGATAGTCTCACGACCAGGATTGCCTATAAACTGAATTTGAAAGGCCCTGCTGTTACTCTTCAGACAGCCTGTTCTACTTCTCTTGTTGCAATCCACTATGCCTGTCAAAGCTTATTAAACCAAGAGTGCGACATCGTCTTGGCTGGTGGCATTACTGTTAGAATTCCTCAGAAGATAGGTTATTTTTACCAGCCGGAGATGATTCTATCTAAAGATGGCCATTGCAGACCCTTTGATATGGATGCTTCTGGCACGATATTCGGAAGCGGT
>JAHIZN010000322.1 GCA_018814245.1 bacterium | reverse complement strand
TGAATGCAGACATAGAGACACGATTATCGCCTCTCTACTGCTTTCCTTATCAAAATTAGATATTGTACACAAGTTAAAAAAAAATTACGAGGTGATGTCTTAACAGGAATAGAGACTCATTCTTATGTCGGAGTTTCAGCTCTTCGTGAAAACTACTTGACAAGACTTGAAAAATATGGTATTGTATAATTATATTTTAATGAATAGGCAAGATTTAGAAAAATAGATTGGAGGATGATTATGCAGGATACCCAAGCAAGCTTTCGGTCTTCAGTCTTCAGTCTTCAGTCTTCGGTCTGATAGTATGCAATAATTCTTCAAAGATTGAGATAGCACAGCGTGCCAAAAAGATAATGGCACGCTTTTTTGTTGCCTTATTATTCTTTCTCCTTGTTGTTCCATGTCAGGCAGACAATCAGTCATCAGTGATGCAAAAGGTTATATCTCAACAATCAATTCCTTCTTCTAACCTCTTTCTGGTAAGTAAAGGGTTTGAATCGGTGGTACGGGATATGGATGCATACTTTACCATGGCTCTGAAGGGACAAATATCAGTGTCAGGGGTGCTGCCTCCAAAAGATGTAAGGGGTGTGGTTCAACAACAAAAGGGCTTGTTATCAGAGATAGATGCGGATATTGTTGAGGCTCTTCTTAACGAAGCAAAAGACTTAAGTCAACAGGGTGTCTCTTCTGCTCTTCTCAAGCAACATGAGGTATTTGTTCAGAGATACCGGCAGAACATGGATGGCTTACTTAAGGCTTTAGATCAAATAATCAAGGCAGATGATGGACAGTTGATCCCGGAGATTGAGGCTGCCCTGACATTTATCAATAGGCTGATACCTCAAAAAGAGCTCCAGGAACCATATCCTTCTTTGCCAAAACCACCAGCCAATGTTCCGTACATTCATCTACCTATGGAATCTGTGACCATTGATGAGATACAAGATAGTCTTGAAGAGATGCTTGAAAAAAACAAAAAGCAGCTTGCCCCTTCCTTGCAAGCTGCTCCAACAGATATGTCTGCCCTTCTGAATGAAACACCAGATATTCAGATAACCCTTCAGATACGGGCATTGGCTAAGGAATTGATGTATTCGCCGGTTAAGATATTTGAATGGGTGTACAATAACATTGATTACACGCCATACTATGGTTCGTTCAAGGGCAGTGGGCATACATTATTAGAGAAATCAGGCAATGATTGGGATACCTGCTCATTACTCATGGCATTGTTTCGTGCCTCAAATATTCCCTGCCGATATGTAAGGGGCCTTATTCGCATGGATATTGAGACAGCCATGAACTGGATTGGGGTAAAAGATGCTCAGGCAGCATGTGATGTATTTTATTCTTCCGGATATCCAATCACAAGATTGCTTAGTAGTGACAAACAAACCCTGCTTGGGTTTAGTAAGCTGGAACATGTGATCGTTGAGGCATGTCTTCCCTATGGAAATTATCGTGGTGCTGCGAATGATTCTACGGAGAAGATATGGATACCACTTGATCCGAGCTTTAAGGAATATAAATATACAGAGGGCAATCTTGATGCGAGGAATGTAGATTTTGCTACCTCTACCTATTATGCCAAGGTACAGGAATTATCTCCGATTGAATATCACAAGACACAGATTACCGGCAATCAGGAAGAAATGCGGATGAGGAGACAGATTAAGCAGAAGGTATTTGATTTTTTGCCGGAGGTATTACCATATTATGGAAATAATAGAGATAAAGATACAGAAGGTGTATACTATCCATATTGTATCTGGCGTGGAAGCCTTGATACATTAACCAGTTTAGAGGAAAGGCACAGGTTTCGGATACTTGCTGGTGCTGGATACAGTGAGGTTGAAGCCAGTTTGAGTTTTCCATGTGCCTATGGCAAGCGGCTATCCCTTAGCTATGAGCCTGCTGCAGAAGAGGATAAAAAAGCCATAAATGATGGGCATTTTCATCTGGCTAAGTTCAAGGCTGTCTTCAGGTTGGATGGGGAAAAGATAGCCGTGGGGAAAAGGGAGATAACTGTAAATGATATTGGAGGAACAGAATTGGCCGGGATATATCCTATTCATCCTGTGCCCAGGGAAAGGGATGCAGAAGGGAATGGAGCTATGGGTACGGTGACAAAATTCACACCTGTTATTGTTGGCGGGTGCTCTGCCTTTGTTGTGGATACAAGCGGAGATATGGAGAAATTGATACAAGAAAGGCTGAAACGATTATCTGATAATATTGCTGAAGAAGACAAAGGCTCAGGGTTGGTGGATGATGAGATTATTGGTGAGGTACTGCATATTACTGGATTGAGATATTTTAATGAGTGCGAGAAACAGGCAAGGGATATATCCAGCTTGAATCATTATTATTATCAACCAAGTATAAACAATGCAATCCTTTCACAACAGATATCCTCAAACATGTTGGCCGGGAATGTTATCGGGATTGAGTTGACGAATGAAGTCATAGATGTTAATGGGGGGGCGTATGATGATTTTCTTTATTCTGTTGAAGGTACAGGGGATAGGAAGGGAAGGAATCTGGCTACACTGATTGGTGCCAATAATTCATATTTTGAGCACAAGGTATTAGAGGATACATTTGATGTACCAGCCGTCTCAGCAGTAAAGATTATTCAGCTGGCAAACGAGCAGGGTATTCCTGTACGATATATTACAGCTGATAATATTAGTGTTCTGGATGGGATGAATATACCAAATTCTGCTAAAAAGAATATTCGTGATAGCATTAAAGAACATCCGGAAAAAGTGGTTATTATCCCTGAAAAAGAGATTGAGTATTATGACTGGGTTGGAATCGGATATATTGTAGAGGATACAGAGACAGGGGATGGAAGCTATATGATTGGTGGAGGGCTTAGGGGTGGGGCAACGGCAAAGAAACAATCAAAGACTTTACAATGGATAAAAATTTTTAGCGAGGAGGTTATCAATGGGTTAGGTCCAAATCCAATTCCAGTAATATGTACTGATCCAACAACTATGAAATCAACAATAAATATGCTAAACCGTAATACACAACTATATCTTCTTTATCGAGATGAACTTGGATATTCTGATAAGGAGAATCATTGTTTTAAGCAACCAAGATGGAAAGATGGACAATTACGATCATATCAAGATATTGAATAATAGCGAGGTGGATATAATGAAAAAAAGAAAATATCTAATAGCAGTTATCCCCATATGTGTATTATGCATGATAGTAATTATTTGTTTAATTTATTCGAAAATATCCTTTTATACCGAAACAAATGTTGCTATAAAAAACAACGCAAGCAGTCAAGATTTGTGGGAAAAAGCTATCTATTATATCGAAAGAAGACAATATTATCATGCAATAAAGCTATATCAAAGAATAATTCAAGATTATCCTCGTCATAAAAACGCTAAAGGGGCACAGCATACGATAGGTGCTTGTTATGAATGGGCAGGGGATTATAAAAAAGCAAAAGAGGCATATAAAGCCTTTATGAAAAAATATCCTGATAGCAAGCTAACGAAGGTGTGCAAACAACATATGGTACAGTTGGATAATCCAACCTATAGAAAAGTGAATGAAGCTATGCAGATTAAACCAGAACGATTAGATAAAATAATTAAGAAATGTCAAAAGATTATTAATAATTCATCAGGGCAAAAAAAAGTAGATGCTATATTTAAAATTGGAGAATGTTATTTTTTTAAGGGAGAATATCTTAAGTCCATAGAGAGTTTTCAGGAAATAATAAATAATTATTCAGACCATCCAAAAGTTCGTGAAGCACAGAAAATGATAGAGATATGTCAGGGAGTAATTGGTAATTGTAAACAAGAAAAGGAATAGAAAGGGACAGGTACTATAAATCGTAATGCCTCAATTATCAGTGGTAGTCGCAGGCTCATACCCTTGCGTAAAATAACGCAACCTAAAGGGGGGTAGCACCCCTGGCAGTTACGACTACCAATTCCAACCGATAATTGAGGGATTACACTATAAACTGCAAATAAAGAAATATAAAAGACTCTTCACCTTCTTGGTCACCTGATGGGAAACGGATAGCATATGAGAGGCTCGGCAGGATTTTTGTAGCAACCTTAGAGTAAGTTTAGCCATACAATCTGGAGGCTTTTTATGTTCAATCACAAATTAACCTTAACATTATTTTGCATTTTATTATTCACCTGTTCGGTATCTGCCTCTTCCTTTCCCCAAGTCATCTCCTACCTCTACACTTGTCAACATTAAGATGGCAGCTTTGGAACCGCAACATCCTTCAGGGATACCTGTGCAGTAGCAGAGACCTTGTTGGAATTTGGGCAAAAGGATGATGAGAGGTTAAAAAAGGCTATCAGATACATAAAGACAATTGATGTCTCTACCACAGACTATCTGTCCCGAAAGCTACGGGTATTGGCAAAAGCAGGGGAGAATGTGGATTTGTTGACGCAGAGGCTTGTAAGCTATCAAAATGAGTATTATTGGAATAGTAAGTTTATAAAGGATGGTGGGTTTGGGTATGAGAGGTATTGGCCAAGTGATGTCATGGATACAGCTCTGGCAGTATCCGGGCTGATATTGACTGAGTTTGAGGGCAAGAATGATTGTTTAATCTTAGCCTGGAATTATCTGCTTGATATGCAAGGCTATGATGGATACTGGAGATATTCGTGGATGATGGAAAGGAGCATGTTTCTTACCTGTTTGGGTATCACTGCCTTATCTGAGATGATTGAGGCAGGACTTCCACCAGCTGAGGTTGCTGAGAAAATAAAGGGTGATATTGATACCACAGCCTTATATACCATTCTCCAAAATCAGAATGAGGATGGCAGCTTTGGGGATGGTGGGGTTGTTGAGACAGCTAATGCCTGTCTTGCTCTGGCACATACCGGGTATCGCGATTCTGAGAGAACAAAGAAAGCAGTAAGGTTTATCCAGAACAAGCAAATGACAGATAGCAGCTGGAATAACAATGCCCATGATACTGCATTGGCATTACAGGTATTGCTTGATGCAAGGGTGACAAATGTGGAGATTACCACGGTAAGTGGCACGGTTGGAACAATGATAACCGTAAGCGGCAATGGCTTTGGTGCTGGCGAGACGGTGAGGGTTGACTTTGGGGCAAGCGTTTCAGTAGCAATAACCACAACAGATGAAATTGGCGAGTTTGTGGCAGTGTTTACCGTAGATACACAACCCTATGGCACGCATACAATTACTGTTGAAGGCATTACCTCTGACAGCAAAGCATATGGAGTGTTCAAGGTGCTTGGAAGCATCAGCAGGATCAGCCCAATCGAGGGCACGGTTGGCAAGCTGGTGACTGTGAGTGGCAATGGCTTTGGTGATAGCGAGTCGGTGAGGGTTGACTTTGGGAGTACTGTGAGTGTAACGGTGGCTATAGCTTCCCCTTGCGGTACATTTACCGCAGTGTTTGCAGTAGATACGCAACCCTATGGCACACATACAATTACTGTTGCCGGCATTGCCTCTGACAGCAAAGCATATGGAGTGTTCAAGGTGCTTGGGGGTATCAGCAATATCCGCCCAATCGAGGGCACGGTTGGCAGGCTGGTGACTATTTGTGGCAATGGCTTTGGTGCAGGCGAGGCGATACGGATTGACCTTGGGGAAACATCGAGCGTGGCAGCAACTACAGCGTCTACCTGCGGTACATTTACCGTAGTGTTTACAGTAAACAGCCAAACAACCGGTACAAAGACAATCATAGCAAGTGGCATATTGTCCAAGCAAAAGGCATATGCCTATTTTGTGATCAAGGCAGGACTATCAAGGTTGACCATAGCCGGAAAGGTGATTAATACCTCAAGCAGCAAGCCTGTTAAAGGGGTGAAGATAGAGTTGTTGCGGAACAGTAAGGTTGTCATGGCAACATTTACCACCACAGACGGAAGGTATGAGCTGCGAGATATTCCCTTGGGTGAGTATTCGCTCAAGGCAAGCAAACAAAGAGTCAAAGTGTGGAAATGGTGTGGCTGGGTGTGGAAGATTGTCTGGGATGAGTATATCCCGGATACAAAGGAAGGGATTAGCCTTGACTCAAATTATAATCTTTCAAGCCTGAACTTTTACATGCCTGTATGCAATGGCTATTTGTGGGATAGTGATTATGGGTATATGCAGGAAAAACCAAACAACATGAAGATAAGTCTTGAAACCCGTAAATGGTTGTCATCATATAGGTTTTACCTGTATCCGGTAAGGCTGTTGTCTCAAGGTATAAGTAGCTACAACTCAAAGACATCCGGAATAAATGGGACATCATTCTTGTATTGGTCATGGAAGGAGAAAAAATGGATATATGCCATAAACAACTGGAATATTCAGAAGGCAGCTATTGATAAGGCAAATAATCGATTGGTGATTGATGTGGCATTAAGAGGATTGTGGTGGTGTCGAACATCGTTTAATTATACATACCTGCTGGGGTTCAATGAAGAGAATAAGAGACAAGCATCCATACAAAAACTAATATCTGCTGAATATGAGGAGAAAACCATCCCTGACTCATCTTTAGAAAAGAGGGGATCTACAGGGGAGTTACCATATCCAACAGTATTTCTCATGCCCATACCAACCCCTGCAAATTCTGCACCCTTGTTAAGTGATCAGGCAAAGACATCTCTTATGGTCAAGGATGTCAGGGATGATCTGACCACAGCTGAGATAAAACTCAAGTTTGACCCGAGCAGGGTAAAGGTAGCAGATATAGAATCACCAACCCTTCCTGATACCGGATTGGAGATAGTCATAGACAAGAGAATTGACAACCAGAAGGGAGAGGTAGAGATAAAGGCAGTGGTCAGGGAAAAGGAAAGGGGGACAGAAACACAGCCAGGGCAGGAGTCTCCCTTACTTAAGGCAGACGAAAAAGAAACGGACGGAATAATATCCATTGAGGATGTAGAGAATATTGCACCTATTGCCAATCTGATTCTTCAATCAGCAGATGGGGCATCAGGAAGCAGGGCACCATTTCTGTCCATGTATGATATAATAAATGCTGTCAGCATCTCCTCAATTGAACTGAAAAATGCAGATGGCAGTGTGATTGAAGCAAATGTGGTGAGTAATGATGTTGTTGTGATTGCCCCAGAGCAAAGCCTGAAAGCTTCCTACTGCTATCCAAACCCGAGTACTAATGGAGAGGTAGTATTTGATAAATTGACAAAACAAGTGAAGGTACGGATATACAACCTTGCTGGCGAGCTGGTATATGACAGAGCACATACCACTGATGGCAAATGGGTCTGGAAATGTGAGAATAATGATGGAGATAAGGCAGCAAGTGGGGTGTATGTCTATATTCTGACCTGTCCAGAGACAGATGAAACAAGAAAGGGAAGGGTTGGGGTGATACGATGATGATACATGCATTTAGGGAGCAATCATCCGAATTGGTAACCGTTCAGGTAGTGTAAGAAAAGGAGATGTGGGGGATTATGGAGGAGATAAGGAGATATAGGGATTAGAAAAATGAGGATAATACAACTTATCCCCTTAGGAATGATAACCCTGTAATCTTCCCTTCGATTTTTCGGCATTGATTATATTATTATCCCCATATCTCATGTCATATCTCCATATCCCCTTTCTTACACTTTTAATGTTATAGCCTGAACGATTACTCGAATTGTATCTGAACTGTCACAAATTCAGGTTAAAACCTTCCTGAAATAATAATCAACACAAGTAAAAACATCCCCAAAATACCTGAAATAATAAAGCCAATCAACCCTAATAAGGGGATACCCCAAACCAATGGTCCAATATTTGCCTGAACCATCAGTGAAGAAGCAATGATTGTTGCTGCTACAATCATTGCAAAGGACAACCGATTGCTTGCTCGATCACATTCCTTAAGCAGATCCCCAAGCCCTTGATGTTCAAACTCTATCTTTAGCTTGCCTGATTGAAGCTTTTTCAATAAAAGATCTATCTCCTGGGGTAAGGTTTTTATCAAAGAGCCTAATTCTGCTGTCAATTTTAACACATCATGAAATACCTTGCTTGGGGCAAGCCTTTTCTTTACCACAGAGGACACAATTGGCTGAACAAGGGAAATTATCTCAAATGTGGGATCCAGCATTAATCCTACACCCTCCATCACTATCAGGGTTTTTGCCAGCAGCAGGAACTCAGGCAATATCTTGAGATTATTTTTAATAGCTATCTCCAAAACATCCTGCAGCATCCTTCCAATCTTTAGTTTTTCTAAGGGTATTTCATAATATCTTTCAACAAAAGCATCTAAGTCTGCCTTTAACGCCTGTTTGTCAACATCCTCATCTATTGTCCCTAATCTCCAAAAGCAATCTATGATTTGTTGCGTATTTTTAAGCAGCATGCCAAGAATAGCGTCTGCTATGTTTTGCTGCATCCTTTCGTCTATTCTTCCCACTATCCCAAAATCTAAAAAGGCAAGCCTGTTCCCCTCCAGACACAAAATATTTCCCGGATGCGGATCTCCGTGGAAAAATCCATCTATAAATACCTGTTTCAGGATAGCCTTTGCCCCATTTTTGGCAATTACCTTTGGGTCAAGCCCTGCTTCCTCTATCCGTTTTATATCATTCACCTTTATGCCGTCAATTGCCTCCATGGTTAGTATTCTTTTGCTGGTCAATTCCCAATAAACCCTTGGGATATAAATTGTCGGCTCATCCTGAAAGTTTTTTCGAAATTGTTCAATATGATACGCCTCTTTGGTAAAGTCCAACTCTTTTCTGATGCTTCTTTCAAACTCTCTGATAATGCCAACAGGATTATATCTTTTGGTTGAAGGGATGCGTTTTTCCATAAGGCTGGCAAGTGCAAGCAGGATGTGAAGATCAGTCTCTATTATTTCCTCAATCCCTGGTCGCTGGATCTTGACCACTACAGGTGACAGGGATGAGGACAGCACTGCCCGATGAACCTGAGCAATAGATGCTGCTGCCATTGGTTGAGCAGAAAACTCATTAAATAAATCCTCAATCTCAAGACGCAGGTCTTTTTTTATTACTGCTCTGACATCTTCAAACGAAAATGGGCGGATATTATCCTGAAGTTTTTCAAATTCTTTTATGTATTCAGCAGGAATTATATCCGGGCGGGCACTTAATATCTGACCAAACTTTATAAATGTTGGTCCCAACTCCTCCATTGCCAACCGAAGCCGCTCCGGGACAGAAAGCCATATCTCATGAGCCTCTGGTGTTGATCGATGAACAATTCGTCTCCAAAAGGAAAGATGATGCTCAAGATTCAGCCTTGAGATTATATGCCCCAATCCATGCTTAATCAGCACATTTACTACAAACTGAAACCGTTTTATGTCCTTATATTTATCTGTAAGATAGGGAATATGCATTGTGTTTTGTACTCCCTCTACACGACACTACTGTCGTGTTAACTGTTAATTGTTGCATAGTTAATTATGTATGGACAGAGCCTACCCCTGCGAATGCAGGGGTGACAGAGGTGTGCTGCCTTCCCTGTTTCTGCCCCACCAATAAGCGACCACAAGGGTCGCAGCTACAAAGATTCCCACACACAACAATTGATCACATCGTAGCTGCAGGGCTTGTCCCTGCTTAACGGACACCCACAAGGGAGCTCCTTTGGCAGGGATGTCCCTACAAATTGTTATGCGTCAAATTAAGATTGACAAGACACTACCCTTTCAGGATTAAAAATGTAAACAAAATACAATCGTAGCTGCAAGGCTTGTCCTTGCCCTAACCATTCAGGATGTAGAGTCTTTATCATGATGCTTTCTGTCTTGTTTTATTATATCGGCAAATCTATGCATTTACTCAAGTTTCTTTGTCATTTTTACTACATCCTGACTCATTCACTAATTTTTTAATTTTCCTTGACTTTGGTGTCTTTTTGCAGTATAATTCTCTTGATACTCAATGTTCAAGCAGGCTGTTATGGAACTGATAATCAGTGACAATATCATACCATACAGCACCTGTTGCTGAGATTAGCACAATATACTGCATGTTTCTCATACTCAAATTCCTATTCTGTAACAGCCTGTCGACTAATTCAGGCAACATTGGGCTGGCTTATCAATCCTTGGGAGAGCCGCATGAGACTCTTGAGATATTTGAGGAGATTGGAGCAGTTGAAAAGGCTGAGAATATGAAACAAAAAATAACAAGATTGGAGGCATTATTTAATGAATTGGTACACAAAATCTATTGATGAATCATTGAAAGGCTTAAAAACAAACAAGGAAAAGGGGCTTTCAGAGGCAGAGGCGACAGAACGACTGCAGAAGACAGGTTATAATCAATTAATTCAGGAAAAGCAAACCAGTCCATGGGTACTGTTTTTTCATCAGTTTACAGATTTCATGATCATTGTTCTGATTGGGGCATGTATTGTTTCGGCATTGCTTGGGGAATGGATTGAGGCAGCAGCCATATTGGCTGTTGTTCTATTCAATGGCATTATGGGGTTTGTTCAGGAATTTAAGGCAGAAAAGGCACTTGCTGCCCTGAAAAAACTGACTGCACCCACGGCTAAAATACTGCGGGATGGAGAAATTCATGTCTTGCCGGCATCAAACATTGTCCCTGGTGATATTATTGTCATTGAAACAGGGGATATAATACCTGCTGATCTGCGATTGATTGATTCTCAGCGGCTGACTATTGAGGAGGCATCGCTTACAGGCGAGTCTGTCCCTATTTCAAAAAAGGCTGAAATAACATATGAAAAAGATGTCCCGCTTGGTGACCAGAAGAATATGGCATTCATGAGTACTGTTGTTACCTCTGGTAAGGGGACAGGGATAGCGGTTAATACAGGAATGCTTACAGAGCTTGGCAAGATAGCCCATATGGTTCAATCGGTTGAAAAAGAAACAACCCCTCTTCAAAAACGATTAGAACGGTTTGGCAAGTGTCTGGTTTATGCATGTCTTGCCATCTGCTTCATTGTCTTTGTAATTGGTATAATGAGGCGTGAGAGTTTTATAGATATGTTCCTTACTGCTGTGGCATTGGCTGTGTCTGCCATTCCTGAAGGGCTGCCTATTGTGGTTACCATTACATTGGCTCTGGGTGTGCAGCAAATGGTTAAGAGGCATGCCTTAATAAGAAGATTGCCCTCGGTTGAAACATTGGGTTGTGTTCAAATTATCTGCTCGGATAAAACAGGAACGCTGACCCAAAACGAGATGACAGTGACCAGAATAGCTGCAAATATTGACAAATGCTTTGAGGTTGCCGGGGTCGGATATACACCTGAGGGACAATTTTATCAGGAAACAACCCTTGTTGATCCCTGTCAGGATAATGCCATTATGCTGTTACTCAAAACAGGCAGCCTGTGCAATAATGCCCGTCTCTATAAAAATGAAGAGGGCTGGAGGATGATGGGAGATCCCACCGAAGGGGCTTTGATTGTTGCAGCAAGAAAAGCAGGGATATTACAGGAACAATTATTAAATGATTATAAATTGATAGAAGAGTTTCCGTTTGATTCAGAAAGAAAGATGATGACTGTTGTGTATCAGGACGAAGGAAACGAAAGGATTAGTTTTACCAAGGGTGCTCCGGATATACTGTTAGGCCTATGTAAATATATCCATACCAACGATGGGGTACGAGAATTAACAAGGCAGGATAGAGATAGCATACTTAAGACAAATGAAATATTTGCCTCACAGGCGTTGCGGGTATTGGGGTTTGGTTACAGGAAAGAATTCTCACGCGGAGACGCGGAGGGTGCGGAGAAGGGGGATAAGGCAGGATCTTTGGCGAATGCCAGCCCTGATATTGAAACAGAGATAATATTTGTCGGCATAGCAGGGATGATTGACCCTCCACGGGAAGAGGTAAAGCAAGCCATTCATGAGTGCAAGACAGCCGGGATAAAAACCGTGATGATTACTGGTGATCATAAGATTACGGCTGTAGCCATTGCCAAAGAGCTGGATGCGTTTGATGAGACAAAGGATATTGCACTATCTGGTGCAGAGCTGGATGCTTTAAGTGACTTAGAATTTAGCAAGATAGTAGATAGCGTCAGGGTTTATGCACGGGTATCGCCAGCCAATAAATTAAGGGTGGTGACAGAACTAAAGGCTCGAGGGCTTACAGTGGCAATGACCGGGGACGGGGTAAATGATGCCCCGGCAGTGAAGGAGGCAGATATAGGTATAGCCATGGGTATTACCGGTACAGATGTTACCAAGGAAGCCTCTGACATGGTACTGTCAGATGATAATTTTTCCTCTATTGTTGCTGCGGTTAAGGAAGGAAGAAGGATCTATGCTAATATCAAGAAAGCAATACACTTTTTGCTTTCCTGTAATATGGGGGAGGTAATTGTCATATTTGTGGCAATGCTCATTGGTCTGCCCCTGCCGCTTTTGCCGCTTCAAATATTATGGATGAATCTGGTAACAGATGGGTTTCCGGCATTAGCCCTTGCCGTTGAAAAGGAAGAGGCAGGGATTATGAAGCAATTGCCGCGATCACCAAAAGAGGATATTGTTACCAGCCAGCTTGCTATGCTGATAGTTATTGAGGGTATATTTATGGGCATATGCGCCCTTGCTGCCTATATAATTTATATCCACAGTAATCCTGAGAAGGCAGTGACTGTAGCCTTTACTGTTTTGGTCTTATGCCAAAAGATTCATCTCTTCAACTGTAGAAGCCTGACCATTTCAACCTTTAAGATAGGCTTGTTTACTAACTGGTGGTTGGTATTGTCTGTGTTGTTTATTCTGCTCACACAGGTAGCTATTGTCCATATCCCATGCCTGCAAATCATCTTTAAGACCGTTTCATTAACCTTGCAAGACTGGGGAATAATTGCAGGATTTTCTATCTTGCCATTGGTGGGAATGGAGATTTATAAGTTTGCAAGATGTGTCTGTAAAAGATCGTGAGGCGCATTCGTACTTTGCAGAGGACAGACCTTGAGTGTCTGCCCTCTGCATGTCAACGGACAACGAGACAACGGTTTGGAGGTATTCTTCGATGAGATATTTTCTTACCCTGCTATCTATTATTCTATTACTTGCCTCATCCGTATCTGCACAGAATGAGTTTGGAAAGAATAAGGTCAGATATAACAAGGTTGACTGGAAGGTGTTGAAGACAGAGCATTTTGAGGTGCATCATGACAAGAAAACAGAAAACTTAGCCAGAATGGCTGCATCCATGGCTGAAGAGGCTTATGCATCTATTAGCCAGAGCCTGCGGCATCAGGTAACAAATCCAATCCCATTTATTATCTTCAAATCCCATTATGATTTTCAGCAGACAAATGTTATTACCGAATTGATTTCTCCCGGTGTAGGTGGATTTTCTGAGGTCATGAAGTTTCGTATGGTTATCCCCTTTATGGGCAGTTTTGTGCAGCTCAAAAAGGTTATTACCCATGAGCTTACCCATGTCTTTACCTATGATGTTCTTTATCCTGATGGATTAGAATCAATGCTTTCTGTCTCTGCTATCCCGCCCATGTGGTTTATGGAGGGATTGGCTGAATATGAAACAGGGATATTTGACCCCATGGGACACATGATGTTGGTAGATACGGTTGTGGAAAATTGTCTTGATCACTTAGAACATTTAACAGATTTTGGAATGACGGACAATGTATTTCTGGCTTATCAGGAAAGCCATTCTTTACTGCAATATATTGCTCAAACCTATGGAGAAGAAAAGGTATCTATCCTTTTAAGAAAATTCAAAAAAAGCACGGGATTGGATGAAACTATCAAGAAAGCACTGGGTGTGGACACTAACACCTTAGAAACAGGATGGATAAAAGCACTCAGGCAGGTATATTACCCGGAGGTAGCCATAAGAAAGCTTGCTGATGATGACAATAAGCAGATTTTTAATCAAAAAATAATCCCTGCTGCCCCGGCATTTTCACCCGGAGGAGACCTTGCGGCAGTCACGGTTATCAGGGATGGTATCCCCTGCCTTGCCCTGATGAAGTCTGTAGATGGAACAGTGATTAGATATATTACAGAAGGGATGCGGGGAATAAGGTTTGATGAACTAAGTTTTAAGGCAGGTCCTGCCTATTCGAGGGATGGCTCAAGGATTGCCTTTATTGCCAAATGCAAGGCAAAGGATGTTATCTTTCTTTGGGATGTATTTGAGGATAGATTATTAAAAACAATGAGTGTTGATCTGGATAATATTTCCTCTTTGTGTTTTGCTCAAGATTCGGATACCATTCTACTCGGCGGTCTTAAAAATGGAGAAAGTAATGTCTATAGATTTAATATTACCACACAAGGGTTGGAACAAATTACCCATGGAATGAATAGACAGCCTGCCTATTCTCCTGTCAGGAACGAAATAGCATTTATTCGTGAACAAGGGACCACAACCGAGCTTTTTGTAATGGACGCAAGTACCCTTGAGGCTAAAAAACTCCCACTTCCTTGCCTGCCAAAGATAGATCCGTTCTGGTCACCAGATGGGAATATTGTTTACTGCTCATGTTTGTCTAACAAGGTGTATAATATCTGGGCTGTAAATCTGCAGGCAGGCGTAGGGGCGGGTTCCAAACCCGCCGCCCTATTTCCCCAAACAGAAGTCAGTCAGCAGAAGACAGTAGGGGCAGACCTGCGTGTCTGCCCTGATAAGCAGAAGGCAGAAACCCAAACCCCTTCCTCCGCATCTCCGAGTAAAAATCCCTCTTCCTCCCCCTCCGC
>JAHIZN010000321.1 GCA_018814245.1 bacterium | reverse complement strand
TTATCTTCATATCTCCCTATTTTCATTATCTCCATATCTCCTAAGAGATTGACACGATATAGATCGCTATCCCCAATTATCAGTTGACAATCTAACAGAAATAGTGTTGCACTTGCTTGTGGCATGTGCGAGTAATAAAAAAATGTGGTTGATTATTGATGGAAATAATGTGATTAAATCAAGTGCTAAAACAGCCCCTCTAAAAGGAAAACCTTTTGAGGAGGAACGAGATAGGTTTGTTGAGCTATTGATTTCATATCAGAAAAAGATAGGTGAGCAAATAACTGTAGTATTTGACCACGGGGAGAAATCTGCTCAATTTAAGGAAGGGGTGGAAATAATTTATTCAGGGAGAGAAGCTATTGCCGATGATGTAATTAAAGCAATAGTAAGTAGAAATGTTGACTCTAATATCACCGTTGCCTCTTCAGATAGAGAGGTAATCAACTATGTGAAGAAAATGGGGCAAAAGACAATGGGTGCCCAGCAAATCAGAAAGAATTTAGGATTATCGTCATCTGGTTAAAAACAGGAGGAGATATTATGCCTTGTAGTTTATATTCATCTGCATACTTAGATGAAAATACCTTTGACCGACTACTGTTGCAATTAAACCCTAACAAAGATAGAATAAAGGATGAAGTCAGCATCAATTTAGCAAAAGTCGAGTTTATCGACACTTATGGAATGATTGGGTTATTGGAATTGGGTTGGTACTTAAGGAAGAATTTGGGCATCATCCCTATCCTTATCTTACCTCAATCAGAGGATGTGTTAAAGTATCTTGAGCGGATGGACTTTTTTAAGAATGTAAGTCCTCCCTTTGAAATAGATATTTCCACAATGCAGATAGAAGACCAATTTTTGCGTAGTAGCCATTCGGATGTCCTGCTTGAGATTACAAAGATAGAGGGAACAGATGACATCCATTCGATAGTGGATAGGGTGAGGAGAGGTGCAGAGGTCATTCTTCGGACACACCTCCATTATAATGATGCGGCAATTGATTCCTTTATTGTTGCCCTATCCGAGATTTGCCAGAATATTCCGGAACATAGTCAAAATGTAGGTTATGTGGGCATTCAAAAGTATTTCTATGAGAAAAAACTGGGTAAAAATGTGGTAAAGATTGCGGTGATGGACTTAGGCATAGGGATAAAGGAATCTCTTGGCCAGAGGTATAGCGATTTGTATGGTGAAAAATGGTCTGATACATTAGCTATCGAGTTGGCTTTATTTAAAAGTACATCCCGTTATGAGGACATAGGCAGGGGACACGGATTAACTAATGTAAGAAAATTGGTCCAAAAATGGAACGGTAAATTTATGATTCGCTCAGGAATAGCCAAGGTAGGCATAGTCCCTGGCTGGGATGCCACAAAACCCCAACAATCCTTACTTAGATTTTTCCCCGGAACACAAATAAGCATTATTTTACCTGAATTTTAAGAAAGTGGCAAAAAAATACTTGACAATTTTATAAGAATATGATATATTGTAGATGAGTTCAATTGAACTCATTGAAGTGTTTGAATAAAGGGGATGAACTAATATGGAACAACAACTCAACTTAGCCATGAAAGATTATGAGTATGAAAAATCAAACTGTCTTGGTGCATCCTCTCATTTGAATAAGAATATCAATATCCCCAAGTCAGAGGAAGTTATAGATATAAACTTTGATAAGTTAGAAGAAGAAATTTCTAAAATTACCCCTACCAATAAAGGGCTTATGTATGACTGGCATCTATACTGGTCAAAAAAACCTCATAATGTAACTGATTTAGTATTAAAATCCTTCCTGCCAGATAAAGGTACCCTCTTAGACCCATTTATGGGGTATGGAACAACCATTCTTGAGGCATTAAGACAAAATAAAGGAATACATCCTATTGGAGTGGAAATAAATGAGCTTCCTGTCAAAATCCTTGATACTATCTTAAGAAAAAGTGATTTGACTCGCCTACAAACCTTTCTATTGCAGGTCAAATCCGAATTAAAAGATGAACTTGAAAAATATTATTCAGTATTATGTTCGGAATGTAGAGATTCAGGAACTCTATTAAAGATAGAATATGATTATAAAGATGGCGTAAATATTCCAAAGATACTACAATACCACTGCCATTCCTGCGAAAAAACTTATACTAGAGATATTTCAAATGAGGAAGTTAATATACAAATGGCAATTAATGAAGGATTAAAAATATTACCTGATGAATCTATGAAACTCTTACCAAATTCAAGGATAGCCGTTAAAAATGGAATGTATATATCGGATATCTTTCCTAACAGGGCGTTTTATTTCATGAAAAGGGTAAAAGAAATTATCTCTAATTTTGAAGACTGCCCTGAGAAAGAAGACCTTATTGCAGTATTGAGTTCATGCATTCATCTGGCCAAATTCACTGACCGTAAGTCCCAATCTCAATTTCCATACTGGATGCCAACCAATCAGCGTGTAGAAAGAAATATCTGGTACCTATTTCAAGATAGATTTAATAAATTGATACGGATGAAAACACACAATAATATAAATACAAACTCTGTGGTTATTCTCAATAAACCATTCCAGAAAATAAGTAATGATGAAATTCCTCCTGATAGTATTGATTTTGTGATGACAGACCCACCCTATATGGACATTGTGGCTTATTCAGAATACTTAAAACTCTGGGAATATTTCACTGGATATAAGGCTGTGTTAGAAGATGAAATTGTAGTAAGCAATCGGGAACAAGGCAAAAACCTTAAAAGATATTTTGAGGATATACATAAATCTTTTCAATTAATCCATGATGTGTTGAAACCCAATAAGTATGCCTGTGTCTGGTTTAATGATACTAAGCTTGAGAATTGGTGCAATTTCCTTGATGCCTGTACTAATGCCGGGTTTGATTTTATTAAGCAAATCCCTGTAAATAGAAATAAGTATACCTATAAGCAGATTAATAGCCCTAAATCTACAATTAAAGGGGAATGCCTCCTGATATTTCGGAAAAGAAAGAAATCTATAACTAAGGAGAAAAAAACATGGGATTCAGAGATAGAAATCAGAACCTTGGTAAAGAAAATTTTATCTGCTAAAGGAGGAGAGGCATCTACATCCGAGATAGTTAATAGTGGTTTAATTGAAGGGTTGTATAAGAGAGGAGAACTCCATAAACTTTCCACAAAATATAAAGACCTGCCAGGTTGTTTGGAAGATGTTTGTATCTACAATAAGGATAAAAACACCTGGGCACTAAAGCCTAAAAGTAATCTTAAATTTAAGGATAAGAATTTGGAATTTTATCTTGATGATAGTCTATCCTTGTTAGATGAATTTGGAGAAAATGAATTTGATGCTTGCATTACTGACCCACCATACAACATCTCCGGATATGACCACAAAAAGGAAATTGGTTGGCTTAAATCAAATGGCTACTGGGCGGAACAAAAGAAGTTCACAAAGATATCTGAAGATTGGGATAAGTTTTCCAATAAAGATTATGTAAATTTCACCAGAGATTGGATTCAAAAGATAACAAGGGTGGTAAAGGAAAATGGTAATATCATTATCTTTGGAAGTATGCATAATATTTTTACCATAGGCGGGATTTTAAATGAATTGGAGATAAAAATTGTGAATTCTATCATCTGGTATAAGAGAAATGCCTTTCCTAATATTACCCATAGGATGTTTTGCGAAAGCGCAGAATACATAATATGGGCGGTAAATAACAATCCCAAAAAAGCTAAAAATTGGGCTTTTAATTACAATACAATGAAAGAATTAAATAATGGCAAGCAAATGAGAAATATGTGGGATATCCCTTTGACACCCTCAAGAGAAAGAAAACATGGAAAACACCCTGCCCAGAAGCCATTAGAGGTGGTTAAAAGGCTTATACTCGGATGTACAAATCCACAAGATAATATAGTAGACCCATTTATGGGGATAGGGAGTATTCCATTGGTAGCGGATATTTATGAAAGAGGATGTACCGGGATAGAAAAGAATGAGGAATACATGGAAATTGCCATAGAGAGGATTAAGGATAAGGAGTATTATAAAAAATGTATTGGCTATTAGACCCACAGAAACAAAAAGAAATAAGAACTACAATTAAAGAGATTGGTGAGTTAATAATGTCCGCAGAGGTTAACCCATGGGCTTGTTGTAAAAACGCATATATATTCAGTGGTAGAAAATCAAGCGATATAGCTTCCCGGGTTATAATCTATTTTAAAAAGATTAGCCAAACAAAGGGAATTCATCTGTACGACCCATTTATGGGTTCAGGCATTATTGTCTATGAGGCTATCAGAAATAAATGCAAGATTACAGCAGGCGATATTGATAATTATTCCTGGTATCTTGTTGATTTATTTTTGAAGCCATTAGATAAAAAGAAGATAATTACTCTCTTTAAGGAATTAGAAGATAAAATAAAGCAAAAGATAATGGATTTATATTCTACCGTATGTTGTGAGGAACAAAACTATATAGACAAGTTATATTTTGACCCAAATCCAATAGAATTTTATAACCCTATGTCACACCCATATATGAGTAATGGTAAAAATATAATTATGGCTTACAAATGTCCTAAATGTGAAAACGGCAGAAAGAGATTTAGTGAGATTGATAAGAAGAAAATTGATTCTGTAAACCTTAACTCAGGCTACAGATTTCCCTCTCATAATCTAATTATAAATGCGAGAATAAATATCACCCCGGGCAAAACTGACCATTACGATTGTTTTTTCACTAAGAGAAACCAATATGCCTTATGTTTGCTTCAAGAGGCAATACTTGAACTTGAAAAATCCTCTGAGAGAGATTTTCTACAGATGGCATTGGTAACAGCACTTCATTTAATGAAAATTACAGATTATAAGGCAAAGAGCCAGGATTTATATCATATCCCTGATAAATGCTGTGTGGAAAGGAATGTGTGGCTATGTTTTGCGGATAGGTTTAACAAGGTCATGAAGTTTAAGTTTGATGATGAGGGACTTGGAGGAGTATTAAAATCAGATTTTACAAAACCAAATATTTATAATCTAAGTTATAATGATACTCCTGTAGTTGATGGCTCAGTAGATTTGATATTCTCAGAACCTCCATATTCTGAACTTGTTCCTTACCTTGAGAGAAACCAGCTTTTCAGGGATTGGTTATATTTCTGGACAGGTGATGAAATATGGAAATTTTCAAACTATATGAAACAAAAAGAGGTTATTATAACTGATAGTCCTGAAAGGAATAATAAAAGAGGATGGAAACAATATTATTCTTCTTTAGATGAGATATTTGACCATTTCAGTAAAAAGATAAAGGTTCACGGTTATTGTGTATTATTTTTCAGAGCGGGTAAGAAAAGATGGATGGAGATAATAAACAAGATAAAACTCTCAGCTCGAAAAGCAGGATTTGAGCCAATCCATAGAATTGCATACGCAAAAGCTGACCCTTCCATGAGATACCTCTGGTCGTCAAATTGGTCAATAACTTCAGACAGCCTTATATTTTTCCTAAAACTTGATGAGACTGAAAGATATTATTATGAAGGCGATGTCTGGCTTGATAAGGTAATTTATAAAACCTTGCAAAATCGCATAAAAGAAAAAAAGGAATTAAAATTTCTTGAGGCAGTATCTATAATCCTCAACGAAGCAAACTCCCAGGGATTAAAAACACTCTACTTAAATGCAGAACTTATCCATCTTTTAATCAAGAGATATTTTGATATACTTCCTAACCAGACACTCTTACCTAAGATAGACATAACCATCTTTGAAGACTTCAGAAAAGAAACAATCCAAAATAGAATCCTTGATTGGACACCGAGGATAGTTGAAGACCTTCTCAAAGAGAAAGAGGCATTTAACTATAACGATTATATTTATAACTTAAGCCTGTATTTAGATAATGGTGATAAGGATGCCATAGAATCTCTAAACGAGGATAAAGGTTTTATTGTAAGTGTTCTGAAAAACTATGTCGATGAAACTAATAAGGGATTTGTTAAAAAGAAAATAGTTTTACCAGTCAAGGCAAAAAATAAAATTGACTTACATACACTTTCAGGCAAGGAATTTGAGGTACTCGTAAAAGAGGTATTAATAAAAGAAGGCTACAAAGATGTTGTTATCACTGGCAGACCCAGCGATAAGGGTGTAGATATAGAAGCAAAAATAAACGGTTCTAAGGTGATAGTTCAATGTAAGAATTGGAGGCATAATGTAGGAAGTACTCCAATCCAAAGATTGCATAGCTATCAAATGGCAAGAGATAAGGATAAAGCAATATGTATCACCACTTCTGACTTTACTCAGGATGGAAAAATAGAGGCTGAAAAGACAAGGGTAGAGATTATAGATGGTAAGCAGATTAGAGGAATGATAGAAAGGTGGTTTGCGGGGAAATATTACTGATGAAGAGGTAATGGGGATTAAAAAAGCAATCAAAGTAGAGGGAAGTATTTTTGTCTGAAACTATTAGACTAAATATAATTCTTCTTTTAGACTGGTCAAGTATTAATAGAAATTATACGGATTAATGAGGGAGATAGCATGGCACTGTGTATTTACTGTAATAAACAGGCAGCAAATTCTGGCGAGCATGTTATGCCTGCTTGCATGGGTAAGTTTCGCAACTCTGAACAACTTCATGATAAATTATGTATAGATTGTAATAACGAAATTGGTAAATCGGATGAACAGTTTTGCCGCTGTGGTCCAGAAGCATTCTTTAGAATAATAAAGGGTATTAAAGGTCGAAAACATCATGAGAGAGTAAACCCTTTTTATCGAGGTAGTACTGGTGGTAAACCTATCGAAATCAAAATGCAGCATCCTTATATTGAGAATTGTGAAATTTTTTGTGAAACTGAAGAAGGAGCAGAAAAAAGTTATCCTGCCAGACATGTTATTGTACGCGATTCAAACGGTAAACATCATCCTATCCTTATACCCAACAGGATTAGAGAAACCAGAGATCTCCAAGGAGAACTTGAATTAAAGGGAATAGCCAATAGTGAGTTCGTAGAATGGTGGCTTTCAGTGGGGGACGGAGAGAAACAACGGAGATTGATAGAAAGATTATGTGCAGGATTGAATGGAAAAATCAAGTGGAGTGAAACCCTACCATTTCAGAAAACAGAAAAGCAAAATGGTGTTGCTACTTTTATTGTAAATAGCAATTATTTTCAAGCAATAGCTAAAATAGCTTTTCACTATTTTTTGAAGCATTTCAACCAGTTTACTGGTTGTGAGAGAGAATTTGATGGGATTAAACAATTCATAATGAATGGTGGGAACCCAGATCGGTGGGTTCAACAAGTTAAGGGGTCTTTTGTCCATAGTCTTAATTCAAGATTTATTACTACCGACAAGTATTGCCATCTATTAGCAATTAATAAAAATTATATAGATATAAGGGCAATGCTACATTTCTTTGTAGGACCAAAGATTGGACCACATCGGTACTATGAGGTTTTTATCGGAAAAAATCCGGAAAGAATAATCTATCCACAAAACATAGGACACCAATTTGTCTATTTTGACAAGCCAGATAAAGAAGGTTACTCAGGACGCATCGATCAATTATTGACAACAAAAATTATGCCTTGTAAACAACAACTATTTTTGATCGTTTAAATTGGCTATGCAACTTTCTTGGAATTAATCCTTTAGGATTTCATAAGTTGCAATGAAAGGCTGAAGCCTGAACTCCACTTTGAAATTCCTGAGCATTAAGTTAAGGTAAATTGATAATGAATAAACACAAAATTTATCAAATCAAAGACATTCTATCTACTTTCCTTATCAACAGCTCTTATAATTTAGTTACCCGGGAAACGGGTAAAAATATTCGGGAGGCTGTGGAATGGATGTTGGCAAAGGAAAAGGAAGGGGCAATAATAGTCTTAGATTTTGAGGGGATTGGTATTATTGATTATTCCTGTGCTGATGAGATTATGGCTAAACTTATTACACGACTTAACTCTGGTGAGTATGGGGATAAATATATCATCCTGAAGGTATCAAATCCAACCCAAAAAGAAAATATCGAGGTAGCCTTAGAGCGGAAGAAATTAGCCGTATTATCCTTTGGTGAAGATAACCCCTGGCAGATATTAGGGGTATTAAACACCTATCTGAAGGATACCTTAACATATATACTTGAAAAAGGTAAGGTTTCCGCCCGGGGATTAGCAGACTTGATGAACCTTGAGATTAACACCAGTTCTACCAGATTGCTTAATCTATACAAATTGCACCTTGTCCGCCGCACTGAAGAGTTACTTGAGGAACGAGGCAGGCAGTTTGTTTATGAGTCTATTTTATCGTAAGCGTTCAGCTGCCAGCTGCCAGCTTTTGCGTAGAGACAGGTCTGAGACCTGTCTCTACTATGAGGCAGCACCTCTGGCAACGGAAAGGCGTAAAGTCAGGAACGCTTTATTTGCCCCGCACATGCCACAAGCAAGTGCAACACTATTGCTGTCAGAACATCAACTAATAATTGGGGATAGCGACCTATATCGTGTCAATCTCATTTACAGAAGAGAAAGAATCACAAAGGGTGTAACTCCTTAAGATACAACCACTTATCAAACTCTTCTCATTTGCAATTACCTTGGTTACTACTCGCAATTATTTTCCCTAAGTGTTTACACCCTTTGTAGTTCTTTCTTCTCCTGTTGCACTTGCTACTGGCTAACAAGCCTTAATGTTATGGTTGGAGTTCAGGCTTTAGCCTTTCACTGCTGACGGCTGAACGCTTACCATTACAATCCTGTTCGTGCTTTTGTCGTTGGCGTTTCAAAATGAGAATTTCTGATGTTTGATTATCCTGATTATAAAGTTGGAGGTATAAATGTCTAAGGTATCAGCTATTAGCCTCGGGTGTCCAAAGAATCTGGTGGATACAGAGATTATGCTTGGAATTCTTAAGGAGCAAGGATATGAGATTACATTCAATCCGGAAGAAGCAGATGTACTTATTATTAATACCTGTGCCTTTCTGGAAAAGGCAAGGGAAGAGTCAAAAGAGGTAATTACAGAATATACAGGAAAATACAAAAAACTGATTGTTGCCGGGTGTCTTGTTCAATTATATGGGGAAAAACTGTTGGATGAATTCCCTGAAATAGACCATTTGATTGGTGTGGGAGAAATAAACAAGATTCATCAGACAATAGCTGATGAAAAACAAGCAGACCTGAATAAAGAGTCTTATCAGCATTCCTATCCCCGCATTATCGCTACACTTCCGCATACAGCCTATGTTAAGATAGCTGATGGGTGTAATAATTGCTGCTCTTATTGCCTTATTCCTTCCTTGCGTGGCAAGTATCAAAGCAGGGATATGGATAGTATCATAAAAGAGGTTGATGAGCTTGTTACCGTAATCGGCAGCCGTGAGATAAACCTGATAGCTCAGGATATAACCCTTTATGGCAAGGACACCCATGGCAGGCTTATGCTGCCTGAGCTATTAAAACAATTAACAACTATCTCTGATAATCTCTGGATTCGGCTGATGTATACGCATCCAGCACATGTTACTGATGAACTCATAGAAATAATGGCAAAATTTCCCAATATATGCCATTATATTGATCTGCCTGTTCAACATATAAGTGATTCTATCCTTCAGGCTATGAATAGAAAGGTTTCTTCTCAGCAAATAAAAGAATTGATTAACAGGCTAAGGCAGTCTATCCCGGATATTGCCTTGCGAACATCTCTTATCGTTGGTTTCCCTGGCGAAGGAGAGGATGAGTTTAAGATGCTGCTTGATTTTGTAGAGGAAACAAGGTTTGAGCACCTTGGCGTTTTCCCTTATTCTAAGGAGCATAATACGCCTGCCTTTGATTTTCCAAATCAGGTGGATGAGAAGGTAAAGGAAGAAAGGCAGCACCAGATAATGAAATTACAAAAAAAGGTGTCTTTTAAGAAAAAGAAGAAAAAGATTGGGAAGACATTAGATATAATTATTGAGGGATATATTGAACAGGGGATGTTTGGCAGAAGCCAGTACGAGGCTCCTGAGATAGATGGGGTAATATACATCAAGGGAAGGCATCGAAAGATGGGGGAGATTGTGCCTGTAAAGATAATCGCTGCCACAGAGTATGATCTTGTAGGAACTATTTGTTGATGGTATGATAGTGTCGTGTCAACCTTAAAATAACTGATGCGATTATAGGGAC